>JAFUDL010000102.1 GCA_017459225.1 Kiritimatiellia bacterium | reverse complement strand
ACGAAAGGCGACGCCTTTTCCGAGAAGAAGTTCGTGGAGGTCGTCACGCTCGTCTATCCCCGTTGCGAGGACATCGCCGCCGCCGTGCAGGAGGCCTACCGCGACATGGTGATCTACTACGCGCCGGACCAGGACGACGACGACGAGATCGGCGACATCTCCCGCGCACTCGAGCGCATGGACGAGCTGGCCGACCGCTCCACGATCATCGAGGGGGACGGCTCCTCGACGCGTTCCTCCTCACGCTCGTCCGGCCGCGGACGTTCCAACAGTCGGCGTAACCAGCAGAGCCAGCGCGGCATGGAGAACGTGCGCCGCTATTACGACGACATCGAACGGATCGACAAGCGCAATTCACAGGTCGAGTTCCTGCCGAAGGAGGCTGCGCCAGACGGAACCGCCGCTGACGGCGCGCCCCGCACGCTTCGTCCCAGCATGGTGTTCATGTCCATCGTCCGCCGCTCGAATTCCATCGTGCTGCGCTCCTCCGACCGCGAGATGCTCAACCAGATCAAGGACATGATCGGTAAGCTCGACATCCCGCGCGCGCAGGTTCTGCTGGAAGTGCGCGTGCTGCAGCTCGACATCTCCGACGCCAAGGACAGGGAGCTCGGATTCCTGCTGAACGGCGACAGCCACTCATACGGCAAGGCCGACATGGGCTTCAGCAAGAACATGGCCGTGCGCGACATGATGTACAACGTAACCGGAACGCGCGATTCTTCGAGCGACATAAAGTACAACGTCGCCCAGAACACGATCTCCACCGAGCTGAGCGGCCTCGACATAGCCGAATCCGCCCTCTATCCAAACCATTCGGTCTTCCAGCTGCTGAACCGGCACTACCAGGTGCGCCTCAACATGTTGGACAGCAAGGGCAAGGTGCGCGCGCTCGCCACGCCCAGCCTGATGGTGGCCGACTACGAGGCGTCGCGCATCTTCCTCGGAACTACGCGCTACATACAGACGGGCTTCACGGCCGGCTCTTCGCTCGTGAGCGACGGCATCGGCTCGAACACCGACACGATATCCAACTTCGAGGAGCGCAACGTGGGCACCGCCCTCGTCATAACGCCAAAGGTCCACACCGACGGCACCGTCACCCTGCGCATCATGCAGGAGAACTCGACGGCGCAGGAGGAGCGGGCCGTGAACACATCGGCCGGCACGTTCTACGAAACGCCCATCAAGAAGGAGACGATCACCTCCTCCATAATCGCGAAGAACGGCGAGACCATCGCGCTCGGCGGCCTCATGCAGCACGAGGAGAGCGACACCCTCTACAAGATTCCGTGGCTGGGCGACATCCCGTACCTCGGCGCCCTCTTCAGGCACAAGGCCCACAGCGAGGGCGACTACGAGCTGGTGGTGCTCATCAAGCCCACGGTCGTGCTGACGCCGTCCGGCGCCAACAAGGCGACGCGCGGATTCCTGCGCGACAACGTGCAGGACAGGCGTAACCTGCACGAGGCACTAGAAAAGACGCGTCTGCAGAGAAGGTCCAACGCCGAGAAGGCGCTCGCCCAGCCGAACCCGGAGGGCACGAACACGATCGTCAACACAATCCAGGACCTCGAGTGGATGCCGACGCATGACTGACGACATCCTGGATCCGCTCTTCCGCAGGCTCGTCGCGGCCGACGCATCGGACCTTCACTGGTGCGAGGGCGAGCCGCCCCGCCTGCGCGTGCACGGCCGCCTCAAGCCGCTCGACCCCCCTCCCGAACTTGCGTCCCTTCCATTCGCCGAGCTCACCGCGCGCCTAATCGGGCGCGGCAACTTCGAGACGTTCCGCACGGCGCGCGAGTTCGACGGGGCCGACACCATCGTGGAGGGCCGCCGCATCCGCATCAACATCTACTTCAAGCTGAACCGCATCGCCTGGGCCATCCGCCTGTTGCCGAACCGTTTCTTCGCGTTCGAGGAGCTTGGCCTGCCGATTCCCCTTCTCGAGGACATCTGTTCCATGCGCCAGGGGCTCGTGCTGGTGACCGGCGCCACCGGCAGCGGCAAGACGACCACGCTCGCCTCGATCCTCGACCGCATAAACCACACGCGAGAGGAGCACATGTTCACGATCGAGGATCCAGTGGAGTACATCCATGCGTCCGCGAAGTGCCTAGTCTCGCAGCGCGAGGTGGGCCACGACACCGAGAGCTTCCACAACGCGCTGCGCAGCGTGCTGCGCGAGGATCCGGACATCGTGCTGCTGGGCGAGATGCGTGACCGCGTTTCGATGGACGCCGCGCTCACGCTCGCCGAGACCGGACACCTCACGTTCGCGACCCTGCACACCTCCGGCGCGGCGGAATCCGTCTCGCGCCTCATCAGCGCGTTCGACGCGATGGAGCAGCAGCAGGTACGCGAACGGCTGGCGGCGAACCTGAAGGTGGTGATCACACAGCAGCTCGTGCCGTGGAGCGACCGCACGGGACGCTCTCTCTGCGCCGAGATCATGACCTCCACCAAGGCCGTGCAGGCGTCGATACGCGACTCCAAGGAGCGCCAGCTCTCCTCGCTCATCGAACTCGGCGGCGAACACGGCATGGCCACGATGAACGGCTCGTTGATGAACCTCGTGCGCCAGCGCCGCATAACGCTTTCCGAAGCCCTGCGCTACTCCAACGACCCAGATGCCCTAGAAAGGATGACCTGACATGATGAACCCATTTCTCCTGCCTTTAGACCGGGAGGAACTTCTGAAGAGACTCTCTGCGCGCGGCGCGCCGCACGGCGGGATGATGCCCGGCACGATGAAGCCGCCGGCAGCGCCTCCAGACCCGCAGGCGGTGTGGCAGTCGCTGCGTCCCACAAACAACCAGACGCTCGTCATCTACGTGCATATTCCCTTCTGCATCAGCCGCTGCTCGTTCTGCGGCTTCTACCGCAACCGCACGGACGACGCGGCCATCGAGGAATACGTGAAGCGTCTCCTTGTAGAAATCGACCGCGTGGCCGACGAGGGCGCGTTCACGAAGAAGCCGGTGGAGGTCGTCTACTTCGGCGGCGGCACGCCCACCGCCCTCACGGCCGACCAGCTGCGGCGCACCGTGGGGCGTCTGCACGAGCGTTTCAACATCGCCCCCGACTGCGAGTTCACCATCGAAGGCCGCCTCTTCGCGTTCGACGACGACCGTGTGCGCGCCTGCCTCGAATCGGGCGTGAACCGCTTCTCGTTCGGCGTGCAGAGCTTCGAGACGGAGCTCCGGCGCAGCCTCGGCCGCCGCCTCTCACGCGAGGACACGCTTGCCCGCCTCGCGCGCATCAAGGAAATCTGCGGCGACCGGATCGCGCTCGTCGCCGACCTCATCTACGGTCTCCCCGGCCAGACGCAGGAGGACTGGATGGAGCGCAACGTGAAGACCGTGCATCTCGAATCGGCGCTTGACGGTGTGGACCTCTACTCGCTCAAGGTATTCCCCGGCTCGCCGATCGCCAAGCGCGTCCAGGAGGAGGGCAACTGGTCCGAAGAGGACCGTCTCGCCCGACACGCCGAGGCGAGCGACTACCTCGCCGCGCAGGGCTGGAAACAGCTCTCCACCACGCACTGGGGGCGCAACGCGCTCGAACGCAACCTCTACAACACCTACGCGAAGATCGGAGTGGACATGGTCCCCTTCGGATGCGGCGCGGGCGGGTTCATCGGCGACTGGAGCATCATGCAGGAAGGCGATCTTGCAAAGTACATCGAGCTCGTCGACGCCGGCCTCAAGCCCATCGGCATGGTGATGCAAAGCCCGCCCGCGCGCCGCGACTCCATCCGCTTCACGCGCATGACCGACCTCGGGTACTTCGACCCTACCGAGATTCCCGAGACCGACTTCTCGCCGATCATCGACAACTGGACGCAGGCCGGGGTCTGGACGCCAATGGTAGGGGCGAGCGTCCCGCTCGCCTGCGGACGCGCGGGACGCGCGTCCCTACCGGTCTATCGCCTCACGCGCCTCGGCGAATTCTACCAGGCGAAGCTCAACTCGCTGCTCACCGGCTTCCACATGGCCGCACATGCGAGCGCTCTCGACAAGATCAAAATGGCAACGGCAGGCATTGCCGGCAAATTGAAAGGCCAGTCATGACAAAATCGTTGCAGAAGTCACAGTCATCCCCGTCTCTGCATCCCACGCGTCGATTCTACTGGGACACGGAATCGCTCGGGGTTGTGGGGCTCTTCACGGCGCTTTCCAAGGTGGTGTCGCTCATGGTGGCGCTCTTGGGCGGCGGCATGAACCCGTTCACGCTCTTCCTCAAGAACGGCATCGCGACCGCCCTTCTTGTGGTGCTTGTGGCGCGCGTGCGGAAGTTCGGCACTCTGGCGCTCTACGTGCTGGTGGGCCAGATAGTGTCGTTCCTCATCGCGGGCGGCGGAATGAGCATGCTTCTGCCGAGCTTCCTAGTGGCCGCTCTGGCGAGCGACGCCTTGATCGCGGCGTGCGGCGGCTATCGCAGGATCGGCGCCGTGCTGGCGGGCGTGGCGCTCTACGATCTCCTGGGGCGGGCCATATCGCTTGGCTATTCGTTTCTTCACGCCCGCGAGAACATGGCCATGGTGATGGTGGCCGGCGTGTTCATCGTGTTGGGTTACCTAGGTTGTCTTGTCATTGGCCTCCCCTGCGGGGCCAAATTCGTGAAGGAGCTGCGCCATGCCGGCATTATCCGCGAGGTTTGACCCCGATTCCACTGCGGGGAACAGGGACGTGCTGGACATCCGCACGCGTTTGCTGATTTCGCTTGTCGTGACGTCCGTCACGCTCTACCTCTCGTCGAACGCGACGCTGGCGGCGATGAGCGCGCTCACCTTCATCTATCTGCTCCAGACGAGACGATACGTGGTGATTGTCGTCGCGTACCTGCTGATGCTTCTGATGACGCTTCTCTCGCTTGGCATCATCTACGGCTCGTCGCGGCTCTTCATGATGCTCCTGCCGGGCGAGGGAATGTCCAGGATGATGTCCGGCGTGCTCGACAACTTCCACACGCCGTTCCTGCGGTCGATTCCGTCAATGAACGTGCTGCTCGCAATCGGGCTCAACTTCTCCGTGCAGGGATTCGTGGGTACGATGAAGAGCGTGCGCCTGCCGCGCTTCCTCTTCCTGCCGCTCCTCGTGTTCTGCCGCTTCGTGCCGGAGTTCGTGGACGTCGTCCGCCAGCTTCGCGACGCCGTTCGGATGCGCGGCTTCTCCGTGGGCTTCGGTTCGGCGATTCTCCATCCGTTCCAGACGATCCGCCTCACCGTGATTCCGCTGATCGTGCGGACCCTGCGCATGGCGGACAATCTCTCGATCGCGGCGGAGATGAAGCGCGTGGGCTACGCGAAGAAGCCCACGCAGTTGCGCACGCTCCGCTTTCGCGGCCTCGATTTCGCCGTGTTGGCCGTCACGGTCCTCGTCTCGGCCGCGCTCTGCTTCTGGGAGGCGCGTATACCCAAGCCCAAACGGATGGCTCGGAAACCAGTACGTGCCGAGATGCGGGCGAGCGGGACGCTCGCCCCTACCGAAATCGACCATGCTGATACGCATGGTAGGGACGCACGTCAGCAAGTCAGGCCACACGGTAGGGACGCGCGTCCCGCGCATCCGGAAAATGAAGGAGCGTCAAAGTGAAAGCAATAACCGCAGAGAATCTTTCCTACCGTTATCCTTTCTGCGAGACGCCGTCTCTCTCGGATGTCTCGTTCACATT
>JAFUDL010000101.1 GCA_017459225.1 Kiritimatiellia bacterium | reverse complement strand
CTGCGCTGGAAATGCGCCTCCGCGCTCACGTACTGAACGCGTCCGAAATAGTACATGCCAAGCGCGAAGTTGGCGTTTGCGTCGTCGGGATCCGACACAAGCACCTGGCGGGCGAACATCTCCGCCATGCGGAAATCGGCGCGGTCAAGGCCGAGCTTGAGCCCCTCGCGCGGCGTGAGGCGGAAGTTGGGGCCCTGGTTCACCATCTCAAGCTGCTGGCGGATGCGCGTGAAGGAGGGATTGCCCTCGTCGAGCTGGTCGGCGAGCTCGCTCTCCTTGAGCGCCGCGGCCTTGAGCTCCTCCGACTTTCTGCGCGACGCGTCGTCGCCCTTCTTCTGCTCCGCCTGGCTCTGGGCGTCGAGACGGTCGGCCCGCACACGGCTGAGGCGCGCCACGCGCCACTGAGTGAGCATGAATAGGCGGCGGAGAGGTGGCGCTATGCGGCTTAGGCTCTCGTCGCGCTTGTACACGGCGAGCATGCGCTCGGCTATGGCTCGTGCGGCCTTGGCGCCCGCCTCTACGACGCCGGCGGGGAAGCCGCCGGGACGCGCCACAAGACCTGCGCATTCGGGCATCGTTAGGTCGCGCGTCCACAGCTCGAAGCCGATCTGCATCGCGACGTCCTTCATGCGGCTAGGCTTCATGCGCAGCCACGTGCGCAGGGCGTCGGTAGCGTTCGCCTCGAGCATCTCGCGGTCCTCCTTGTCGGCAATGCCGCGCGCGCGGATGTAGCAGGCGCGGGGCGACGGACCCGACACGAGCGAATAGGCGCGCACGGAACTGCCCCTCTCGGCGGCGCAGAGCTCGATCGCCGCGTCGAGCGAGCCGTCGGTGAAGAGGTACTTCGTGTCGCCGCACTCCTCCACGGTGCGCACTGCGCAGTCGTGCAGGATGCCCACGATCTGACGCTCCGTGGTCTTCATGCGCATTGGCACCTCAAGCAGGAGCAGGGCGAACGGCTCGCAGCCCACGACAATGCGTCCGAGGCGGCTGAAGCGGCGCAGCGAGTTCATTGTGAGCGCGCCGTGTTCGGTGTCCTCGACCGAGGCCTGGTACTTGAGCGCCGCGATGCGCCTGTAGTTGCGAAAGTATATCTCAACGCCCAGAACGCAGAGGGCGAATGTGAACACCTGCGCGCTGCCGAGCGAGCAGAGGCAGCGCATGAGCGGAGAGTGGACGGCCTCGATCTCGCCGGTCCAGGACCAGAACCAGAACGTGCGCCAGCCGGCGAGCTGCAGGAACGAGATCGCGCCGATTATCACGAAGAGCGCGCCCGACCAGTAGGGAAGGAAGTGCTCGTCGTCCGTTGCACGGCCCACGTGGAATATCGCGAGCGCAAGCGGCGCGACTACCACGATCAGCATGAGCATCCATCCGATCACCGTCGCGGCGGAGGAGGTCGTCTCGACATAGTGGAAGAGGTACTTGGTCACGAAGTCGAAGCCGGTCCATCCAAGCGCCTCGAAGCCGTCCGAAAGCGTGAAGTACGCGGCGTTCACGCCCACCGCGAGCAGCCAGCCCACGAACGCCGCGAGCGTCATGCGGCGCATGGCGATCGTGCGCACGAAAGGATCTGCAAGCGGATTTACGGCCACGTCACCCTCCATGTTGCTGCGCACGAACGAGGCCACCAGGCAAAGCACCACGAAGAGCACCCCTGCCGGTGTCTCCGCGGCGAGCATGCCGAGGATGAGCATCGTGAAGTACCACGGCAGAACCCGCCCGCCATGCCACGCGAAGCGCACAAACACGAGAAGCGCCGCCATGACCATCAGCAGATGGAACATCGTGGGACCAAAGACCTGCGCGGCATCCCACACCGGATCGGAGCACACGAAAAGCACTACGCCCTGCATGAGCATGAGGCGCACCACGCGGCGTCCCCAGCCTGTGCGCTGCATACGCCCGTTCATCACCCACGGCTGCGTGGCGGACAGAATGAAGCACAGCATCACCGTGAGAAGTCCAAGGGCGACATGGCCCGCCAGCATCAGCATGCGGATGGCCGTGGTCGGCGAGAACAGGCGAAACAGCGGAGAGACGATTGTGTGCCACATCAGCGGAAAGGCGGACTCCGGCGGATGGATGCCAGCGGCCACGGCAACATCCTCCCACATCGCAGGCGGCAGCCAGTCATAGCGCCACCACCAGGAGAGCAGCGCAACGGCTGCGCCGAGAGCGACCGGAAGGAGGAGTCTTTTGACGATCTTTTTCATGACAATCTGCCTTTTCTTTGTCAGAGATTATAGCATATTTTCGTGGCTCGTGGTTCGTGGCTCGTGGCCTAGCGGCGGAAGACGAGGCTGGTGTTCACGCCGCCGAAGGCGAAGTTGTTGCTCATCACGTACTCGGCGTCGATCATTCTCCCTTCGCCCGTCACGTAGTCGAGTTCGGCGCATGCGGAATCAAGGTTCGCCAGATTGAGCGTGGGCGGATACCATCCGCATTCGAGCGACTTCAAGAGCAGGGCAGCTTCGAGGGCGCCGCATGCGCCGAGAGTGTGGCCGGTGTAGCTCTTCACGCTCGATATCGGCACGGCGCGGGAGAAGGCTGCGCGCGTGGCGGATGTCTCGGCAATGTCGCCGGCGCGCGTGGCGGTGCCGTGTCCGCTGACGTAGCCCACCGCCGCGCCGTCGATTCCCGCATCGGCAAGGGCGAGCGTGAGGGCGCTGGCCATCGTCTCTGCGTTCGGGTTCGTCACATGCGTGCCGTCGGTCGTCTCGGCGAATCCCGCCACCTCGGCGAGAATCCTCGCGCCGCGCGCGATGGCGTGCTCGCGCTCCTCGAGGATGAACGTGGCCGCGCCATCGCCGATCACGAGCCCGTCGCGGGAGGCGTCGTACGGGGCGGGGGTGGACTTCGGCGCGTCGTTGCGCAGAGACGTGGCGTAGAGCGTGTCGAATATCGCCACCTGCGTGGCGCTGAACTCCTCCGCTCCGCCCGCGATCATCACGTCCTGCACGCCCCAGCGTATCAGCTCGGCCGCGTTGCCTATCGCGAGCGAGCCGCTGGTGCACGCCGTGCCCGTTGGCACGAGGCGGCCGTGCGTGCGGAAGTGCACCGAGAGGTTGCAGGCCGTCGTCTGCGGCATGAGCTTTATGTACGTGCCGCTCGTGATGCCCGCCACCTCCTTCGTCTTCAGCATCGAATAGAAGTCGAGGAGCGCGGGAATGGAGCCGGAGCACGATCCATACGCAACGCCGGTGCGTCCGCCCTGAATTGTCGCCTCGTCGAGCCCGGACTCTGCAATGGCCTGCTCGGTGGCGGCGAGCGCGTACATCGAGACGTCGCCCATAGTGCGAGTGGTCTTGCGCGTCCAGTGCGCGGGCCTCTCGAACGCCGTGCGGCACCCTAGCCGCGTGTTGAGGCCTGTGTACTCGCCCAGCTCTGGCAGCGCCTGCACGCAGTTCTCGAACGTCCTAAGGCGCGCGAACGCCGCGTCCACGGTGTTCCCTAGCGGACTCACCGCGCCCATTCCCGTCACCACTACTCTTCTTCTGCTCATGCCCTTCTTCTTCCCCGTGCGCCCCTAGAAAAGGCCTCCGTTCACCGAAATGCACTGGCGCGTCACGTATGCGGCCTCATCCCCGAAGAGGAACGCCACCACTCCCGCCACCTCCTCGGGCGTGCCGAAGCGGCGCATCGGTATCGCGCGGCGCACGAGCTCGGGCTCCTCGATGGAAGCGGCCATGTCCGTCTCTATCACGCCAGGCGCCACCGCGTTCACCGTGATTCCGCGCTTTGCGAGCTCCACCGCGAGCGCCTTCACCGCGCCGATCACGCCGGCCTTCGCGGCGGAGTAGTTCACCTGCCCGCGGTTTCCGGCGATGCCGCTCACGCTCGACATCGCCACGATGCGTCCGCGTATGCGGTTCGTGATCATGGGCATCACGAGCGGCTTTAGAAGGTTGTAGAGGCCGGTGAGGTCCGTCGAAATCACCTTGTCCCACGCATCGCCCTCGAGAACGGGGAACGGCGCGTCGGCGTT
>JAFUDL010000100.1 GCA_017459225.1 Kiritimatiellia bacterium | reverse complement strand
ATGCCCGTGGGCGCGTACTACAAGGGCGGGCTCAAGCCTGTGCGCGCCGTTATCCTCGACGACTGGGACCGCGCCGCACCGCACGGCATGGGCGACGTGAAGGTGGGCGGAAACTACGCGGCATCTCTCTTCGCGCACGAGAAGGCGAAGCGCGAGGGCTGGCCCGTTGAGCTCTATCTCGACGCGAAGAGCCACAAATACGTGGAGGAGTTCTCAACCTCGAATTTCGCCGGCATCACCAAGAGCGGCGCGTATGTCACGCCCGACTCCTGCTCCGTTCTGCCGTCCGTCACCAACAAGTCGCTCTGCCAGGTGGCCGCCGATCTCGGCATCCCCGTGGAGCGCAGGAAGATTCCCTACGCGGAGATCAAGCGCTTCAAGGAGGTTGCGGCTCTCGGCACCGCGGTGGTGATCACGCCCGTGTGGGAGATCACGCGCGGCAAGGACGTGATAAAGATCTCCGAGCCGGACGTAGTGGGCCCCACGCTGCAGAAGCTCTACGACACCGTGCAGGGCATACAGTACGGCACGTTGCCCGACAAGCACGGCTGGTGCTACGAAGTTAAGTAGGCGAAGACGCGTTGTTCCACACGCAGCGGAACATGCGTTCGCAGCGGATGGGCCATCTCAGATGAGGTGGCCCATCTTGTCTTTCTTCGTCTCCAGATACCGTTTGTCGTACTCGTTTGGCGGTACGATGATCGGCACTCTCTCGACGATGCTGATTCCGTAGCCTACGAGTCCCTTGACCTTGCATGGGTTGTACTTGAGAAGGCGAATCTCGCGGATTCCCAGGTCTTCAAGAATCTGCGCGCCTTCGCCGTATTCTCTCAGGTCGGGAGCGAAACCGAGACGCACGTTGGCCTCTACGGTGTCGAGACCTTCCTCCTGCAGATGGTATGTGCGCAGCTTGTTCTGAAGGCCAATGCCGCGTCCCTCCTGGCGCATGTAGAGAACGGCGCCGCGTCCTTCGCGCTCGATCATGCGCATGGCGTTGTGCAGCTGGCTGCCGCAGTCGCAGCGGTTGCTGCCGAGCACGTCGCCCGTGAAGCATTCGGAGTGGACGCGCACGAGAACGGGAGCGCCGTCGGAGAAGTCGCCCTTGAGAAGGGCGAGATGCTCGAGGCCCGATATGCGCGACTTGTACATCCGCAGTCTGAAGTGCCCCCATTCGGTCGGCATGTCCACTTCGTCCACAACGCTTTCCACAAGCCGTTCCGTTCGCCGTCTGTAGGCGATGAGCGAGGCAATGGTCATGAACTTGAGGTTGTGCTTCGCCACGAACTTCTCGAGGTCGGGAAGGCGGGCCATCGTGCCGTCGTCGTTCATTATCTCGCAGCATAGGCCGACCTCCTTGAGCCCTGCAAGGCGGCAGAGGTCCACAGTCGCCTCGGTGTGGCCTGCGCGCTTCAGCACGCCTCCTTCGCGCGCTCGGAGGGGGAACATGTGGCCGGGGCGGCGGAAGTGTGAGGGCTTCACTCCATCGCGCACTGTCGCCAGGGCGGTGATGGAACGCTCTTCGGCGGAGATGCCGGTCGTGGTCTCGACGGCATCTATCGAGACGGTGAATGCGGTCTGGTGGTTGTCGGTGTTTTCGGCAACCATCTGGGGAAGGTCCAGTCGCTCGCACCAAGCTGCGGACATCGGCATGCAGATGAGCCCCTTGGCGTTGGTTGCCATAAAGTTCACGTTTGCGGTGGTGGCGAACTCGGCAGCGCAGATGCAGTCGCCTTCGTTCTCGCGGTCTTCGTCGTCAGTCACCACCACCACCTCGCCGCGCCTTAGCGCCGCGATGCAGTCCTCTACGTCGTTGAAAGAACCTTTTGTCACTTGATCTCCTTCTCGTACGGAATCTCGATGCCGTAGCGCGTCGCGAAGGCGCGGATGTTCTGCATGGCCTTCGCGTTCGGGGCGCGGGTGTATGCGGCGATCATCGCGTACATGCGCCTCTGGGCCCATTCAGCGCGCGTATCCTTGCCCAGCTTCTCTGCTTTCGAGAACGGCAGCGTGAAGATGTTCTCGAACACCGTTCCGCCGTTCAGGCCGCGCATGGAGAAGACTAGCTCCTTCTGGTTCGCAGGGCATTTGCCGAATATCTCGATGGGCTCGCCCTCACACAGGTTCGTGACGAGACGGGGGTATGTCTCGGAGTTGGAGGATGTGGTGAAGAGCACGGTTATGTCGGTGAGGACCGGGCGTTCGAACTTCTTGGCGAGAGCGGGGATGCCGTCTGCGGCGGTCCAGCGGAAGCCGTTGTGGCGAGACCAGCTGCCGCGGCTCTGGCGGGTGACCATGTCCATGAGATATGCGTTCGCGTTGTCCTTCACGCCGTACATGTAGATGGAGACGAGGCGGTCGTTTAGCTCCGAGAAGCGTGAGATGATCTCGGCGCTGCGAGTCATGCCGCTGGTGGCGTCGCCGTCGGTGATGAAGAACGCCACCATCGGGCGCGCCGGGTCGCGCGGCATCGCCAGCACGCCGCGCAGCGTGCGGAAGACGTCCGTCTGCCCATGCGCGGTGAGGTTCGATAGCCATTTGTCGGCTTCGTCGAGCGACTTCTCGGTGACCTCCTGCCATGCCGAGTTGGGGAAGGCGTATGAGAACTTGTCGCGAAATGCGATCACGTTGAAGCGGTCGCCCGTGTTGAGCAGGCGCAGCGATTTGGATATTGCCTTGCGGCAGGCCTTGAGGCGGTCGTTCATGATGGAGCCAGAGGCGTCCATGAGGTAGACGATGTCCTTCGAGACGACGGGAAGCGGGTTCTCGGGCTTGCTCGTCATCACGATGCGGAAGTACATTTCCTGCGGGTTCGCCGGGTCGATCCACGATCCAAGGCCGAACTTCACGTGTTCCTCGAACGGTTTGCCCTGCGGGGTGGTTTCGTCGCGCAGAGTGCGCACGGCCTCCTTCTCCTTTGCGATCTTCTTTTCGTCCACCGCTGTGGATGTCGGCGCAGGCGGAGGCTTTGCGGCCTTGGCGCGAGCCTCCTCCAGCTGGCGCTCAGCGGCCTTGCCTGCCTTCTCGGCAGCACGTTCGTCGTCGGCGGCCTTCTTCGCCGCGGCCTCTTCGGCGGCCGAGAGCACTGTGAGCGACGGCGGCCTGTCGATCGCGGCCGATATGCCTCCTCCGACGCCTATTGGCTTGGGAATTGCAGCTGGCGGAGGCACTGCTGGCGCGGACGCGCTTTCTGCCGCGGCGACGAGTGACGAGGAGCCGAGCGACGCGCCGCCCAATCCAGTTCCGCTTGCGGATGGCGCCGACATGAGTTCGTATGCGGGCGCGATGTCTGCAGCGTGGCTCACCCGTTCCACTTTGGGAATCACTAGGCGCGGAAGGGCGGCCTGATCGTCGGGAACGGTAGGAGCCTCGATCTCGACGATCTTCTGGCGCGGAGTCCATTCGGCGGCGGTCGGCGTGGCGGGAGCGGGCATCGTGTCCGCAACGGGATCGACCGATGTAGGACGCGGCATCTCCGGCATGAGAGCCGGCTCAACGGCGGACTCCAGGCGCAACACGCGGTCTTCCTGCTTTTCCACAACGGGAGCGGCAACAGGGCGTGCCTCCTGCATTATGCGGGCGAGTGGATCTTCCGTCATCTTGTTCACCTGCATCACAGGCAGCTGCTTTGTCCACTTCCGCTCGTTCATTTTTTCCGGGAGCGGGGCGAACGCACAGTCGGAACAGGCGTACATCAGCGCCACATGCGTGGCGCACGAGATGAAGAACACGAACGCGAGCAGTCCGATTCCGCCGGATTCGCCTGTGCGTTCGGCTTCGGTTTCCTCGATTTCAAGAGTTGGATCCATTGCTCACCTCGCAAAATTGTTCGGCTTGGCTTTTGGGAAGCGCTTGGCGCGTTCGGCGTCCAGGACGGCGGCCTCCTTGCTGCGTCCCTGGCGGCGCATTATGGCGGCGGCGCGCTCCAGCGCGTGCGGCACCACCTCGGGATCTTCGAAGAGCGTGCCGACGAGCATGTGGTAGCCGAGCGCCGCGTTCGCATCGCCGCGCTCCTCTTCGTTTGCGGCGAGGGCCACGTAGGCCTGCATGCACACGTTGCGAAGTTCTTCGCGCGACGCGGTGCGCTCAACGGCGTCGGAGAGATGCGCCTTCGCGGCGTCGAACAGGCCGTTGGCGGTCTCGATGCGCCCAAGCGCGAGCGCCGCGGTCGCGCCGCTAGATGTGCGCGCCCCAGTGGCGAGTGCGCGCTCGTAGGCTGCCGCGGCCGCATCGCGTTCGTCGAGGCCTTCATGCGCGGTGCCTGCTAGCGTTGCGCCGATCTGGTTCCAGTCGGCGCCGTGGTTGCGCGCCTCGATCACCTTGGCTGCCGCCAGCGGGGCGGCGAAGTTGGTGACTGAGTTCATCGACTCCGCTACCCATTCGAGCGTGGCTGGCGGCAGACGGTTCACCGCCTTCGTGGAGATGAGCTCTGCGAATATCTCCGCGGCCTTCTGGCGGTTGCCGAGCTTCTGGAGCACGGATGCGAGCTCAAGCTTTGTCTCGCGCTCGAACTCGGCGGTGGGGTGGGCTTCAAGCGCCGCGCGGAAATGCTTCTCCGCCTCGGGCGCGTCGTCGGAACCGTTGGCGGCAACCCCCCACCAGTACAGCGCCTCGGCACGCTTCGCGCGTTCGGGGAAGCGCGAGGAAAGTTCGGAGAGCGAACGCTCCGCGAGGCGGAACTCCTTTCTGCGCAGCTCCTCCATGGCGCGCGAGTACAGGGCCTCGGCGGCATATGGAGATTCCGGATGCTTGGCGAGCAGCTTCGTCCAGTCGGCGCAAGCCTGCTCTGGACGCCCCGCTTTGGTCTCTGCGACGCCGGCGAGGTATAGTGCCTGCGGGGCGATCTTGCTTTCGGGCCATTTCTCGGCGAGCATGCGGTATTCCTGCGCGGAGCGCGCCCAGTCGCCTGTCTTCTCGTAAAGCCAGGCGAGGCGGTGGACGGCGGTGACCGCGGTCTTCTCGTCGGGGCGCTGCGCCACTAGACGCGCGTACTCGATTGCCTGGGGGAAGTTGGTGACGGCTATTGCGGCCTCGCAGCCGTAGCTCCAGGCGCGTGCAGCGGTCTTTTCCGGAGGGTGGGGGCGTTCGGCGAGCGCGGCGAGCACGGCCCTGTGGTTGCCGTCCGATGCAAGCACGCTTAGGCGCTCAAACCATTCAGAGTCGCGGTGGACGCCGTTGGGAAATGCCTTAAGCGCGGCATCGTATGCGGCGATGGCGTCCGCACGGCGCTCGAGATAGCGCAGAGAGGAGGCGACGAGGTAGTGCGCGTCTTCATT
>JAFUDL010000099.1 GCA_017459225.1 Kiritimatiellia bacterium | reverse complement strand
GGGGGGCGGGGGGAGGGGGCCGGGGGCGCCCACGCCCGCCGAGATGGAGGCCGCCGCGAAGGCCAATCCCGATGTTGCCAAGTTCCTGGAAGGCAAGACGATCGTGAAGGTGATCGCCGTGCCGAAGCGGATGGTGAATTTCGTAGTCAAGTGAAACAACAAGGAGAATCATATCATGAAGAAGTCAACAATCGCTCTTTGCATGGCCCTTGCGGCCTGTATTTGCCTTGCGGAAGACGCGCCCAAACCGGCGGCGCGCCCCGCCGTTCCCCGCCGTCCAGGCGCGCCCATGCAGCGCGCGCGTTCCGGCTTCGTGCCGCGCAACGGCTTCGTGCGTTCGTTCGGCAAGCTGGCCGACGGCACCGAGGTGAAGATCTACCGCCTGCGCGGGATGGGTGGACTCATCCTCGACGTCTCCGACTACGGCGGGCGCCTTGTGCGCTGCTACGCGCCTGACAAGTTCGGCAACCTCGCCGACGTTACGCTTGGCTGGAACACGCCCGGCGAGTACGAGAAGCTCGGCTACTCGATGGGCACGCTCATCGGCCGCTACGGCAACCGCATCGCCGACGGCAAGTTCACGCTCGACGGCAAGGAGTATCAGCTGCCTCTCAACGAGACCACGAACAACGAGAAGACGCAGCGCCACTGCAACCTCCACAGCGGTCCCGAAGGCTGGGACAAGAAGGTGTGGAAGGCTCGTCCGCTTCGCCAGGGCTTCGTGCAGGGCCTCGAGCTCACATACGTCTCAAAGGACGGCGAGATGGGCTATCCCGGCACTGTGACTTGCAAGGTCACGTACAAGGTGCTGCCCAACAACACCTGGACCGTCGACTACGAGGCCACCACCGACAAGACCACCGTCATCAATCCCACCCACCACTCCTACTGGAACCTCGCCGGCGAGGCGAGCGGCAACGTGCTCAAGCAGGAGCTTCAGATCTTCGCCGACGAGTACACGCAGACCACGGCCGGCCTGATCCCCACCAAGAACGCCCCTGTCAAGGGCACGGGATTTGACTTCACCGAGCTTCGTCCCATCGGCGCCAAGGCCGATCTCATGAAGGCCGACAAGTCGCTCTTGCCAATGGACAACTGGTACGACCACAACTTCGTGCTGCGCGGCAAGCCCGGCGAGCTCAAGCAGGCCGTGAAGATGCGCGATCCCGCTTCCGGCCGCACGATGGAGATCTGGACCACCGAGCCCTGCATGCAGATGTACGGTGCGCAGAACATGGACGACGCCGTTCCCGCCAAGACGCCCGGCAAGCACCTCTGCCAGTTCGCCGGTGTTGCGCTCGAGACGCAGCATTATCCCGATTCTCCCAACCGCCCCGACTTCCCCTCCACTGTGCTGAAGCCCGGCGAGACGTTCAAGTCGCACACCGAGTACCGCTTCGGCGTGGACAAGTAAAGAATAGCGTGCTGTTGTCATGCATATCGTCGTCTGCATAAAGCAGGTTCCGGACACCACGAACGTCCGGATAAACCCCAAGACGAACACCCTCATGCGCGAGGGCGTTGAGTCGATCGTCAACCCGTTCGACGAATACGCCCTCGAGGAGGGACTGCGCCTGAAGGACCTTGTCGGCGCGAAGGTGACGGTGGTCTCGATGGGACCTCCGCAGGCGACGGCGGTGCTGCGCGAAGCGCTGGCACGTGGCGCGGACGACGCGTATCTGGTGTCGTCCCGCGCCTTCGGCGGGGCCGATACCCTCGCCACCTCATACACGATCGCCCAGGCGATCAAGAAGGCGTGCGGCGGCAAGGCGCCCGACCTTGTCCTCTTCGGCAAGCAGGCAATCGACGGCGACACCGCGCAGGTCGGACCCGGCGTAAGCGAGTTCCTCGGCGTGCCGCTCGTCACGTACGTGAAGGAGCTTTCCATCGGCGATGACGCGAAGACGTTCTCCGTGACGACGGTCATGGACGACGGCGAACACGTGATCGAGGGCTCGTTCCCGTGTGTGATGACCGTCCTCAAGGAGGCCTCCACGCCGCGCTTTGCGCCGCTCGCGGGTTGGATGAAGGCCATCAAGGCCGATGTGAAGGTGCTTGACGAGAAGGCGCTTGACGCCGATCCGATTCGAATCGGGCTCAAGGGCTCGCCCACTAAGGTGGTCACGATATTCCCGCCGCCAGCGAAGAGCGGCGGAGAGAAGGTGGATGCGCGCGGCGATGCAGCTGCGGGGGCGAAGGCAATAGTCGATTTCCTCGCGAAGAAAGGTCTGGTGAAGGGCAATGGCTGACGCGCCGGTTTTCATCGATCCAAAGCTCTGCAAGGGCTGCGGAAAGTGCGTGAAGGGGTGCGGCTTCGGCGCGATCTCGATGGTCGAGGCGAAGGGCGCGAACAAGGCGGGGAAGCTCGCCGTGGTGGACGCCTCCGCGTGCAAGGCGTGCGGCGCATGTGTGAAGGCATGTCCTTTCAAGGCCATTAGCGAAGTGCGCCAGAAGGTGTACGGCACCGAAAACGTGGAGTCTTACCGCGACATCTGGGTGTTTGCGGAGCAGAGCGGTGGAACGGTGGCAGAAGTCGCATACGAGCTGCTCGCGAAGGGGCTTGAGCTGAAGGCGCAGCGCGGCGGCGGCGCGAGGCTCTGCGCGGTGCTGCTGGGAAGTGCCCTGCCCGAGACGGCTGAAAAGTCGCTCGTGGCGGCAGGTGCCGACGTGGTGTACAAGGTGGACGCCCCCGAGCTCGCGGAGTACGAGGCCAACGTCTATGTGGACGCCGTGAGCCAGCTCATCGTGAAGCACAAGCCCGAGGTGGTGCTTGCAGGTGCTACGGCCGTGGGGCGCGCGTTCTTCGCGCGCGTCGCGGTGAAGGTGCGCACCGGTCTCACGGCGGACTGCACGATGCTCAAGGTGGCAGAGACGGAGAACAAGGATACGGGCGTGATGCAGATGCTGCTCCATCAGACGCGTCCGGCCTTCGGCGGCAACATCATGGCCACCATCATGACGCCTAACCACCGTCCGCAGATGGCCACCGTGCGCCCGAAGGTGTTCAAGAAGGCGCCGCCCGATCCGAAGCGGAAGGGGCAGGTGCTTGTCGAGGCGCTCAAGCTAATCGCACCGCAGACGAAGCTCATTCGCAAGGTAAAGGATCCTGCTGCGATCGATATAGCGGCGCATGATATTCTCGTTTCCGGCGGACGCGGCCTCAAGAAGGAGGAGAACTTCAAGCTACTCTTCCGCCTCGCGGAGCTGCTGGGCGGCGAGGTGTCGTGCTCGCGTGCGTGCGTGGACGCCGGGTGGTGTCCCGTCTCGCGCCAGGTCGGCCAGACCGGCAAGACCGTGGCGCCGCGCCTCTACCTCTGCTTCGGAATCTCCGGCGCGATACAGCACCTCGAAGGCATACGCGGAGCCGACACGATCATTGCCGTCAACTCCGATCCCAACGCGCCGATCTTCGGCGTGGCCGATCTCGGCATCGTCGGAGACCTCTTCGAGATTCTTCCTGCTCTTGTCAAGGCTTTGGAAAAATAGGGTTCAACACATGAATGCAAAGAATTTGATTCTGTTCGCCCTGGCGGCAGCCAGTCAGGCGCTGTTCGGCTCTTACGTGGTTGCCGTTGAGAAGGAAACGTACGCGGATCCCGAGTGGAAGAAGGTTGCGGACGCCCTTGTGGCGAAGCATTCCGCGACGCGCCTCGAGTACGACGGCAACGAGAAGCTCGATTCGATTTTGCCGGGGTTGAAGAAGGCGCGTCCCAAGTACGTGTGCTTCGTCTCGCGTCCCGAGACCGCAGGCCGCGACCTCGTGGTGGGCGCCGCGCAGCTGCTGCGCAGGATAGACGACGATCCGTACGGCGACGCATTCTGGGGAATCCTTACGGGATACGAGGCCGCAGACGCGATGCGCATCGTCAAGGCGCCGCGCGAGAGGGTGATTCGCCGTGCCGCGACGAGCATGGGTTCGGAAGGCGCGGTCAAGGGGTGGAGCGCGGGCTTTGCCTCGAACGAAGGCAACAAGAACGACTTCTGGCGGAAGCGTCCGGGCGGCGAGGTGGAGAAGGTTCCCACCGACGGCAACCCCGCAAAGGCTCTTGCAGATGCGTTCAACACGATTGACGTTGACTACTTCGTGACTAGCGGACACGCCACGCAGCATGACTGGCAGATCATCTACAACAGAAACGAAGGTTCTCTCCGCCATGACAGCGAGGCGCGCCTCGCCTTCATGAGCCCTGAGGGCGGCATATACCCCGTCACCAAGGCCTCGCCCAAGATCTACCTCGCGGCCGGAAACTGCCTGATCGGCAACGTCGACCGCAAGGCCTGCATGGCCACGGCGTGGATGCACACCGGCGGCGCAGAGCAGATGTGCGGCTACACGGCCGTGACGTTCTTCGGCTTCATGGGCTGGGGCGTGAAGAGCCACCTCGAGGAAGGGCGCTGCTCGTTCGCCGAGGCGTACTACCTGCAGAACCAGATGCTTCTCTGGGCTCTTGCGCAGGTGGACGCGGAGCTGCCGGCGAGAAAGATCGCCGTCGAGGACTTCGGCAACGGGCGTTCCAGCACAAGGAAGTTCATCGAAGCACATGCAGAGGTGCTCGCCTCCGGTGTGACCGGCGGCGTGGTCACAGGCATCGACCAAACGGCGTTGGGACTCCTCTGGGACCGCGACATCGTGGCCTTCTACGGCGATCCTGCCGAGAGCGTCACTTTCCCCGACGAGCGGCGCACGCTCACGACGGAGATCAAGGGGGATGAAGTCAAGATCACGTTCTTGAAGGAGCTTAACTTCGGCAAGCTCGCCGATGTGAAGAGCGCCCGTCCAGTGATGGTGCTCGCAGAAACGCCGCCCAAGGGGACGCGCCTCGTTGACGCCGACGGCAAGGATGTGCCGCGCGCCGTGGTGAACGACCGTTTCGTGCTTGTGCCGGTCTCAGGCCGTCACGCCGCAGGCGAGACCCTGCGCTACCGCATTGCGCGCTGATGCGCTTCGAGCAGGAAGGACTTCGCCGAAAATGAGTTTCCCGCTTGAGCTTGACCGTCCGCTTGTGGTCTTCGACATTGAATCGACAGGCGTCAACACGCGTCAGGACCGCATAATCGAACTCGCCGCGATACGCGTCGAGCCGGACGGCACTGAGACTTCCAAGTGCTGGCTTCTGAATCCTGGAGTCAAGATTCCGCCCGAGACCACGGCCATACACGGCATCACGGACGAGATCGTAAAGGACTGCCCCACGTTCGCCGACAAGGTCGACGAGATCGAGGCGTTCTTCGCCGGCTGCGACCTCTCCGGATTCAACTCCGACCGTTTCGACGTTCCCTGCCTAGAAGAGGAGTTTGCCCGCGCCGGACGCAGCTTCGGCGAGAGCCGTCGCCGCCATGTTGACGTGATGCGCATCTACCACAAGATGGAGCCGCGCGACCTCACGGCCGCCGTGCGCTTCTATTGCGGCCGCGCCCATGAGGGCGCGCACGGCGCGGAAGCCGACGCGCGCGCGACGCTTGACGTGCTCAAGGCCCAGATGGCGAAGTACCCCGACTTGCCAAAGACTACGGCCGCGATGGACGAGTATCTCGTTCCCCACGATCCGCTCAACGCCGACCGCAAGGGACTCTTCAGGTGGATAAACGGCGAGCTTTGCGTCAACTTCGGGCAGAAGAGAGGCATGAGGCTCAAGGACATGTTCACGAGCGAGCAGAAGTGGCTGAAATGGTTCGTGAAGGGCGACTTCGAGGCGGACGCAAGGATGATAGTGAAGGACCTGCTGGATAAGGGAATACTGCCCGATCCGCCGAAGGCGTAGAGATTGCAATCGAAAGCGAAGAAAAATGGAACAGAATACAAACGAGTACCGCGACAACCGCATTGCGTCCATGAAGGCGCTTGCAGAACTTGGCTTCACCCCGTACGGGCACGCCTATCCGCACGAAGACCTCGCGAAGGTGCGCGAGACGTTTGAGGAGGGAAAGAAGGTGCGCGTGGCTGGTCGGCTGCTTATGATCCGCCGCATGGGCAAGATGAACTTCTGCACGCTCAACGACGGCACCGACCACTTCCAGCTCATCTTCAAGCGCGACGTCCTTTCCGAGAAGATGTTCGCCGGCTTCAAGCTGCTCAACCTCGGCGACATCATCGGCGTTGAAGGCGAGCTCTTCACCACCCAGAAGGGAGAGAAGAGCGTGGTGGTGCAGGAATGGGCCATGCTCGCGAAGGCGCTCGAGCAGCCGCCCGAGAAGTTCCACGGCCTCGCCGACCAGGAGGAGTGCTACAGGCGTCGCTACGTGGACCTCATGACGAACGACGAGAGCCGCCAGCGCTTCTTCATGCGCAGCCGCCTCATCATGGAGATCCGCAAGTATCTCTGGGGCCTCGGCTTCCACGAGGTGGAAACGCCCATCCTCCAGGACCAGGCCGGCGGCGCCGCCGCCAAGCCGTTCTTCTCGCACTACAACGCCCTCGACAAGGACTGCGTGATGCGCATCGCCCCAGAGCTCTACCTCAAGCGCCTGATAGTGGGCGGCATGAACAAGGTGTTCGAGCTCGGCAAGGACTTCCGCAACGAAGGCATCGACCGTTCGCATAATCCGGAGTTCACCGTGTGCGAGATCTACGAGGCGTACGGAGACCGCACTTCGATGGAGGCCATCATGGAGGGCCTGCTGCCGCACCTCTGTGACACGGTGGTCGGAACGCGCAAGATCGAGTACGGCGACGATAAGGAGATCATCGACTTCACGCCTCCCTACCGCCGCGTGGCATACCGCGATCTCGTGAAGGAACTGATGGGCGACGACTGGTTCGACCTTCCGTTCGAGACACAGCTCGAGAAGGCGAAGGCCAAGGGACGCGAAACCGACACGAACCTCGAACTCGACGGTGTGACGACCGAGCTGATGCTCACGCACGAGGTCTATGACAAGCTCATCGAACGCAACCTTCGCCAGCCCACGTTCGTCACGCGCATCCCGCACGAGTTCGTGCCGCTCGCCAAGACGTGCGCCGACGATCCGTCCCTCGTGGACGTCTTCGAGTTCGTGATCGCGGGCCGCGAGCTGTGCCCTGGCTACACCGAGCAGAACGACCCTCTTGAACAGCGCAGGGCCCTTGAGCATCAGGCAGGCGATGACACCGAGAAGATTGACGAAGACTTCATCTCCGCTCTTGAGTGCGGCATGCCGCCCACAGGCGGACTCGGCTTCGGTGTGGACCGTCTCGTGATGTTGCTCACCGGCTGCGACTCGATTCGCGACGTCGTCCTGTTCCCGCAGATGAAGAAGGCGTAAAGGAGAATTGACATGAAAAGAGCTTACTCGTTGTTTGCGGCCGCCGCGCTTGCCGGCGTCTGCGCGGGCGAGATGTCGCCCGGACGCTTCTCGCACGACATGCCCGAATCCACCAATGAGAAGCCCACCAATCCCGCATACGCCGAGATGGCGGCCGACTTCCGCGACCCGTTCGGCAAGGTGCGCACCGGCGCATACTGGTACTGGATGGCCGGCAACGTCACCAGCGAGGGCGTGAAGAAAGACCTTCAGGCGATGAAGCGCGCCGGCATCGACCGCGCCTACATCGGCGACATCGGCGGCGGCGGAAACAAGCAGGGTCCGGTGAAGACCTTCTCTCCCGAGTGGGAGAAGGCTCTCGCGACGGCGTTCGAGACCGCAAGCGCGCTTGACATCGAGATAGGTCTGTTCAACTCGCCCGGGTGGAGCCAGAGCGGCGGACCCTGGGTGAAGCCCGAACAGGCGATGCGCCGTCTAGTGGCGAGCAGTGTGGTGGTGGAGGGCCCGAGGTCGGGCGTGAAGCTGCCCGCGCCGAAGTTTGAGTGTGCGCCTGCCGAGGACTGCCGCGACGTCCTTGCCGTGGCATATCCCATGCCGGCTGGCTTCGCCGACAGAATTGAGACGAAGGACGTGAACGATTCGCTGCTGCAGATCGACGGCAAGCCGCTTGTGGTGGAGCTCGCATCGGAGACGACGTTCACGGCGCAGTCCGCCGAGATCGCGTTCTGCGATGGCGGCATCGCCGGCAGCGTGACCGTGGAGGCGCTGCAGGATGACGGTTCGTGGCGGAATCTATGCAAGACGCCTTTCAGCCGCGTGAACCACTCCAATAACGTGGGATTCACCCCTCACGCGCCGGTGCTCGTGTCGTTCGCCCCTGCTTCGGCGAAGAAGTTCCGAGTCACCGTGGCTCCGCATGGCCACTACCGGTCGCGCTACTCATCCATCGCCGTGTGCGGTGCGCCGCTCGTGGCGCGCGCCTACGAGAAGACGCTCGCGAAGATGTTCGAAAGCCCGCTGCCGATGTGGAACGAATACCAGTGGCCGACCGAACCAGAAAACGCTCCCGGCACCGCGCTTGATCCCGCTAAGGCCGTTGTGCTGCGTGGCAAGGTGGCGGCTGACGGCGCGCTCGACTGGCAGGTGCCTGCCGGCAAATGGGTCATCTACCGCTTCGCCGCCGCTCCCACCGGTACGAAGAACGGTCCCGCAAATCCCGAAGCCACGGGATACGAGGTGGACAAGATGAGCCGCGCCCATGTGGCCGCTCACTTCGACGCTTACCTCGGCAAGATACTCGCCCGCACGCCGCCCGCCCACCGCAAGGCCATACGCCACGCGGTGCTCGACAGTTACGAAATGGGCGGACAGAACTTCACGGACGACTTTGCCGCTCGCTTCAAGGCCTCCTTCGGCTATGACCCCACTCCGTATCTTCCCGCCTTCTTCGGAATGCCCACTGTTAGCCGCGCCGATTCCGACCGCTTCCTCTGGGACCTCCGCCGCTTCATCGCCGACGAAGTCGCCTACTCCTACGTGGGCGGCCTGCGCGCAGCGAGTAACCACCACGGCCTGCGCACATGGCTTGAGTGCTACGGACATTGGGGTTTCCCCGGCGAGTTCCTGCAGTACGGCGGCCAGTCGGACGGCATCGGCGGCGAGTTCTGGAGCGAGGGCTCGCTCGGCGACATCGAGAACCGCGCCGCCTCAAGCTGCGGCCACATCTACGGCAAGCGCCAGATATGGGCCGAATCCAACACCTGCGGCGGCCGTCCATACGCACGTACGCCGATGGACCTCAAGTCGCGCACCGACCGTTTCTTCGCGGACGGCATCAACGCCACCATTCTGCATCTCTACATCCACCAGCCCGATGACCGCGCCCCTGGCTTCATCGCCTGGTTCGGCAACGAGTTCAACCGCCACAACACATGGTTCGAGCATTTCGATCTCTTCACCGGCTACCTCAAGCGAACCGGCTACATGCTCCAACAGGGACTCAACGTTGCCGACGCCGCATACTTCATCGGTGAAGACGTGCCGAAGATGACTGGCATAATGGATCCCCCCGTGCCGCGCGGCCGCCAGCTCGACTACATCAACGCCGAGGTGCTGCGCGAGACGGCGGGCGTGGACGCGAAAGGGCGCATCGTGCTGCCGCATGGCACCACATACGAGGTGCTGGTGCTTCCGAAGCTCGAGACGATGCGCCCCGAACTGCTTGCCCGCATCGAGAAGCTTGTGCACGCAGGAGCGTTCGTGATGGGTCCGAAGCCGCTGCGCTCGCCTTCGCTTGCGGGCCAGCCGCAGGCCGATGCGCGCGTGAAGGAAATCGCCGACCGTCTCTGGGGCGAGGTGGACGGAAAGACCGTGAAGAGCGCCCGCCGCGGCAAGGGCACCATCGCCTGGGGCCTTTCGATGGACGAGGCGTTCGCCATGCGCGGCGTCGAGACGGACCTTCTGCACGACGGACGCAGCCATCTCATCCACGCGCACCGCACGATGCCCAATGCAGAAATCTACTTTGTGGCCTGCTTCGGCGGGAAGCCAGCTCCGTCAGTGGATGTGTCGTTCCGCGTGAGCGGACGCGTGCCCGAGCTGTGGGACGCAGCAACCGGCGAGATGCGCGAGGCCGACACCTGGCGCTTTGAGAACGGGCGCACGCTTGTCAACCTCTCGCTCGCACGTCATGGAAGCGTGTTCGTGGTGTTCGCGAAGGACGCCGCGGGACGCACCGGAAACGCAGCGGTGCCAGCCAAGGCGCCCATTGAGATCGCCGGCCCCTGGACGCTCGAGTTCCAGAGCGACGCCCTCCACCGCGGTCCGTCGCGTCCTCTGAAGACGTCCAGGCTCTTCGATCTCTCCACTTCGGATGATTCCGCCGTGAAGCACTACTCTGGCCGCATCACGTACCGCACGAAGTTCCGCTGCGGCAAGCCGGGCGCGCGCGTTGTGCTCGATCTTGGCGACGTGGCGGTGACCGCAAAGGTGAAGGTGAACGGCAAGTACGCGGGCGGCGTCTGCTTCGAGCCCTATCGCCTTGATGTCACGAAGTTCGTGCGCGAGGGAATGAACGAGCTCGAGGTGGAGGTGTGCGATCTGTGGATCAACCGTCTTGTGGGCGACAACGACGTGGCGAAGCGTCCCACATGGACGAGCATTCCCTGCTGCGGCAAAGGCACCAAGCTCGTGAAGTCCGGTCTCGTCGGCCCCGTTCGTCTCATCATGGAATAGCCTTTGTGGCGGAGAGGGGAACAACTATGCGCATACAGATACTTCCCTCTCTTCTGGCGGCCGACCAGGGCGCCCTTGCAAAGGACGTCTCGCGCGCCGCCTCTTCTGGCGCAGACGCACTTCACCTTGATGTGATGGATGCCCACTTCGTTCCGAATCTCTCGTTCGGTCCAGCAGTGGTGGAGATGTGCAGGCGAGTGGAGCCTGGCTTCTACCGTCATGTCCATCTGATGATGACGCGTCCAGATCTTTATCTCGAGAAGTTCGTCTCCGCCGGCGCGCAGACAGTGCAGGTGCATATCGAGGCCGACTGCGATCTGCATGCCGTGCTTGCGCGCATCCGCGCGCTCGGCGCGCGTGCGGCCCTTGCCGTCAATCCCGAGACGCCCATAGTGCGCGTTATGCCGTATCTGGACGAGTGTGACGAGCTGCTTGTGATGACCGTCCATCCCGGTTACGGCGGGCAGGCGTTCATCAAGGAGTGTCTGCCGAAGATAGCCGAGGCGCGCGCGTTGCGTCCCCAGCTCGACATCATGGTGGACGGCGGCGTGAACGCCGAAACAGGAGTGCTGGCCGCAGCGGCTGGCGCGAACCAGTTTGTGGCAGGCAGCCACCTCTTCAAAATGGCCGACATGGCGCTCGGCGTGGCCGCTCTGCGCGATGCCTGCGAGAAGGCATTCGCGGGGAGTCATGTTTGAGCTGCACGTCGAGATTGCCGATGATGGCCGCGCCGCGTTTCGTGCCGAGGCGGGCGAAGGCGGCGACTTGAAGCCACTGCGCGGCGAGGCGCTTGCGGCCGCTGTGCGCGAGGTTGTTTGGTATGCGGATGGTTTTGAAGAAGCTGAAGACGATTCGCTTTTGCGTCCAACGCCGCCGAACCTGCTGATGTTCCTCTCTGACGTTCGCGTGCGTCGCTTCAAGCGCGGCGTGTTTCTCGGTGAAGACACGCTGCGCGCGGCGGAGCTTTTCCGTTCCGCAGCCCGAATTATCGCCGCCGGGTGCTACCTGCCTTCGATCAAAGAGGAGGACGGCGCCTTTGCGGCGCGATGGCGTGCTGTGGCGGAGGTTCCTGACTGCACTTCGCGCGAAAGGGTTTTTGTTGAGTGGTGCGTCGACGAGCTGGCGCGCCGAGCCCATCGCACGGTGTTGGAGGCGGACGATTCGGCGCACGATACCGTGCATGATGCCTGGCTGGCGGCACTCCGCAGCGATTCGGGACGTCTTAGGTGGAGCGATCGTGAGAGCGCTCTTGCTCTTGCGCGCGACCTAGAGGCTTGGCGCGCGCCGCTTGTGGTGTCGGCTGCCGACCGCGCCGCGTTGCGTTTCGCCCTCGTGCCTCCGCACAATGCTGATTCGCCGTGGCTTCTCACGCTCGCCGCCCCTCCAACCACGCGGCTTGGACTCGTCTCGCTAGGCCAGGCCGCAGCACTCTTCCCGCCGCTCGGCGGTATGCGCGGCGGCGCGGCGCGGCTCACGCTCGCGGAGGCCGAGGCGTTCCTGCGTACGGGAGCGCAGGTCCTCTCAGCAGCAGGCTTCGCCGTTGACATGCCTGACGGCGTGACAGGCGAACACCTTACGGCCGAGGCCGACCTTTCGCCGGCAGCATCGCCGAAGGGAGGCGGCGGGGCAGAAGATGATTCGCTCGCCGCGTCGCAGAAGGTGGCGGCGAAACTGACGATTCGCGTTGACGGTGAGAAGGTGACGGAGAGGGAGCTACAGTTCCTTCTCGACCAGGGCAGTTCGCTCGTCTTCTTCCGCGACAGGTGGATCGAGGTGGACCGCAATGTGCTGCGCGAGGCGATGCGCGCGATCAAGGCCACGAAGTCGAAGAAGCTCGGCATGCGCGAGGCGGCGTCGTTCGCATTCGGTGTGGGGCGCGCAGGGCGACTGCGCGTGGCGAAGGTGAGCGCACAAGGGTGGCTGCGTGGCCTTCTCAACGAACTTCGCGGCGAGCAGCAGTTCAAGATACTGCCACCGCCGGATGGACTCAAGGGCACGCTGCGCGACTATCAGCAGAGAGGGTATTCGTGGCTAGCGTTCCTGGCGAGATGGGGTTTTGGTCCGTGCCTTGCGGACGACATGGGCCTCGGCAAGACGATTCAGGCCATTGCCTTTATTCTGAGTCTCAAGACGCGTCCCGTGCTGGTGGTGGCGCCTGTTTCCGTTACCACGAACTGGACGCGCGAGTTCAGACGTTTCGCGCCTGGGCTGAAGGTGCTGCTGCATCAGGGCGGTGAGAGGTCTATCGGCGGTACGCTGCGCCGTGCGTGCAAGGCGGCTGACGTGGTGGTGACGGGATATTCGCTTTTCGTGCGCGACTTCGCCGATCTCGCGTCTGTAGGATTCTCGGCGCTCGTTCTGGACGAGGCGCAGACCGTCAAGAATCCCGATACGCGCGCCGCGAAGGCCGCGCGCGCTCTGGACATTCCGGTAAAGGTGGCGCTCACAGGAACGCCGTTCGAGAACAGCGCAAACGATCTATGGTCGCTGGAGGAGATATTGAATCCGGGGCTTCTTGGAGAACGAAGGAGCTTCGAGGAAGATTTCACGAAGTCGATCCGCACTGACGCGCAAGGAGGGGCTGCGGCGCGGTTGAGGCATGTGCTAGAGCCGTTCATGCTGCGAAGGCTCAAGACGGATCCTGGCGTGGCGGCGGAGCTGGGCGAGAAGAGGGAGGTGCGCGAGTATTGTCCGCTCTCGCTTGAGCAGCGTCGCCAGTACGAGACGGCGCTTGCGTCGTATCGTACCGATGTCGCGGGTGGAGAGTCGTCGCGCGGACGCATGCTTGCGCTTCTCACGGAGCTCAAGCTCATCTGCGACGGCGAGGGGAAGCTCGCACGCCTTGACGAGCTGCTCGCGGAGATGTTCGAGAATGGCGAGTCGTGCCTCGTCTTCACGCAGTACGCGAAGGTGGGGCGGATGATACGCGCTCATCTACAGGAGACATTTGGGCGGCTCTTCCCGTTTCTGCACGGCTCGCTTTCGCCTTCGCAGCGCGAGGCCGAGATTGCGGCGTTCAATGCATCGGCCGAGCCTAATGCGTTCATTCTTTCGCTCAAGGCAGGCGGCTTCGGTCTCAACCTCACGCGCGCAACGCATGTGGTGCACTTCGACAGGTGGTGGAATCCGGCGGTGGAGAACCAGGCGACCGACCGCGCGCACCGCATCGGGCAGACGAAGACGGTGTTCGTGCACACGTTCATCTGCGCGGGCACGCTGGAGGACCATGTGGATGAGCTTCTGGAGACGAAGCGCTTCATAGCGGGCGAAGTGATCTCCGGCGGCGAAAGCTTCCTCCTGAAGATGTCTCAGCGCGAATTCGACCGCATCGTCTCGATTGAATGAACTTGCAGGGACCCTGTTCTGAGTCGATGGGGACTGTCCCCGCTAGGGTACTTGGGGTCTGTCCCCAAGGGAAGGAACTTGCAGGGACTGTCCCCGCTAGCGGAGTCTTTGGGGACTCCTATGAGTACATGCCCAAGGAGGGTACTTGGGGACTGTCCCCGTGTGTATGAGTGTACTTGGGGACTGTCCCCGTGTGTATAAATATTGAGATATTTGAGTTGCTATACTCGTTTTTTGCAATTGTCACAGTTTGTGACAAAATATGAATTTTTGTCAAATTAGTACTTGCATCTAGGGGAGAACTTATGATAAACTATTCCCATCTTGACAAAAATAAGGAAAGTGTCGCAATGGTTCTTACGCAAAAAAAAGGACAATTCAATGAATAAAAAGCTGCTTTTGTCGGTTGCCGGCGCGGCATTGTGTACGCTATCTGCGTTTGGCGCGGGTTTCGCCCTGTACGAGGGCTCAGCGTCTGGTACGGCGCTCGGTGGTGCTGTGATGGGCAAGGCGGTGGATGCTTCGGCTCTCTTCTACAACCCTTCGACGATATCTGACTTTACGAACACCGTTGTGACGGTCGGCTTCGTCACGGAGCATCCCACCGCCGACACCGCCATAAATGGACACCATGGTCGCAAGATGGATCCTGGCGCGTTCATGTTGCCTCATGCCTATGTGGCCGTGCCGCTTCCCTGCGACTTCACCTTCGGTCTCGGTTTTGCCCCTGAGTTCGGACTTGGCACGCACTACAATCAGGACTGGGAAATGGCCTGGAACACGCGCAGCACGTTCGTGGAGGGTCTCACGCTCAATCCAAACATCGCCTACCGCATCACGGACGATTGGAGCGTGGCGGCCGGCATTCGCCTCCTCTACTTTGAGTTCGACCAGTATTCTAGTCCCCAGGCAACTAGCGACGGTAACTACTATGGCTCAATGCGCAACCACCTGAAGGGCGACAACGGTTTCACCGACTGGGGATGGGAGCTGTCAACTCGCTACAAGTTCACTGATTCGATTTCCGCAGGCGTCCTCTACAAGTCGTACATCGACACAAAGGTGAAGGGATACAACCACACGCGCGTGAAGTCCCGCGACTACTCCGACGCGGAAGCGCAGGCTGCAGCCACAGTGCGTCAGCGACTGACTGCGATGGGGCTTGCCGGCACGCCCTATTGGGATGCATACTATGCCCAGGCCATGCAGCAGGCAAACGTGCAGGCGCATCAGATGGTCGACTCGTCGCTCGATTCCGCCGCAAAGGGGAACACTGGCCACGCCAGCGCGGATATCCGCCTTCCGCAGTCCGTCACCATTGGCGGCAACTGGGATGTAACCGACACCGTGCACCTCGGCTCGTCGCTCACATGGACAGAATGGTCGTCAATGCCCGAAATCAACTTCCACCTCCCCTCTGGCGTGAAGACAACGAAGCTCAACTGGCACGACGTCTACCGCATCGGCTTAGGCGGCGCGTGGGACTTTCATGAGAACTTCACTTTTCTCGCCTCTTATGTTTACGACATGGACCCCTGCAGCCATCGCCGCAACGACGGCTCGACGATGCTTCCTCCCGGCGACCGCCACATCGGTACTATAGGCCTGCAGTGGCATTGGGGCAACATGGACGTGACGCTATGCTACGGTCTGGTGTTCATGATGTCGCATGACGCGCGCTTTATCGACTCGCAGGGCGAGGAGTGGAAGTTCGACACGCACAACGGACTCTCCCAGTCCGCCGGACTCTCTGTCAGTTACCGCTTCTAATTGTCTGGGGACAGTCCCCCAATTAGCCCGCACCCCCGCTTGCCGATTTGCAAGAACGGGGGTGTTTTGCTAAAATATATGCGTCCGGGAGATTCGTGTCCCCCAGTCGTTTGTCCATATCAAGAGGAAAAACATGAAGATGGAGATGATCGCCGCCATCGCGTGCACGGCGGCAATGGCGCACGGCGCCACGGTCAAGCACGTGATAAAGCCCGCGCGATTCACGCGCGGCAACACCGCCATTCTGCCGGTGCAGCCGATCGACCAGGCGGCCTGGCTTTCGCATCCAGACATCAAGGACGAGGTGGCGTATCCTCATTTGCCGCGCATCGTGCGCTTCAGATGTGAGTTCGAGAGCGACGGCACTCCGCTTGAATTCGACGTGACTGGCGACGAACGCTACTATCTTGCGCTCGATGGCAAGTTTGTGTCGCGCGGACCCCATCGCGGCACGGTCGAGAACTGGATGTACCAGAGCTACAGCGTGCAGCTGGAGCCAGGCAAGCACGTGATGGAGGCGACCGTGTGGCGCATGCCGTACAGGGCGTCGCCGCTCGCTCAGCTCTCGTACCAGCTCGGCTTCTGCCTCAAGGCGGAGGGGAAGTACGACGCCGCTCTCACTACCGGACGCGGCCCCTGGCAGTGCGGGCCGATCACAGGCGTTAAGAACATCGGCAAGTCCGGCGGCGCGTGGGGCGGCGGCGACGGATTCGAGATACGCGGCTCCGGCATCTACGACGGCGTCTTTCAGAAATGGCTCAAGCCGGCGGTCGTGAGGGGGGCTCTCGGCGGTGGCAGCCGCTACGGCATTCGCCAGAAGGGATGGATGCTCTTCCCTTCGCAGCTGCCCGACCAGACGGAATACCGCGTGCGCCCCGGCAAGTTCGTGGACGGCGGCGAGATGAAGTTCCCCATCGTCGTCAAGCCCGGCGAGAAGAAGCGCATTCTCTGGGACCTCGACCGCTACATCTGCGCCTATCCCGAGGCGGTCGTGAAGGGCGGCAAGGGCGGCAAGATGAGCTGGCAGTGGGCCGAGGCGCTGCGCGGACCTTCCAAGGATCCCAAGGTCAAGGGCAACTTCAAGGGCAACCGCTCAGAGTGGCAGGGTAAGACGTTCAGCGGCTTCGGCGACAGGTTCGTCTTCGACGGGCGCGAACGCGCCGTGTTCCAGCCGCCGTGGTTCCGCTGCGGCCGCTGGTGCGAGATCATCGTCGAGGCGGGCGAGGAGCCAGTGGAGCTGCAGGACCTCTCTCTCATCGAGTCGCGCTATCCGCTCGAGTGCGAGACGCGCTTCGAGTCTCCCGAGGATCCCGACCTCGCCGGCGTGCAGGCGATCTGCGCGCGCGCCATGCAGATGTGCTGCCACGAGATGCTCTTCGACTGCCCGTTCTACGAGCAGCAGATGTATCCCGGCGACACGCGCGTGCAGCTGAACGTGATCTCTGCGATGACGTCTGACGACGCGATCATCCGCCGTGCCATCGAGATCTACGACATCAACCGCCGCGACGACGGCAACGTGCCGTTCAACTTCCCCACCGTCGGTACGCAGGAGGGCGCCGCGTACACGCTCTGCTACCTCGGCATGTACGCCGACTACATCATGAACCACTCCAATCGCGAATGGCTGCGCGCGCGCCTCCCCGGCATGCGCGACACGCTGAGCGGCTTCGAGCTCTACGAGCGCCCCGACGGCATCCTCGAGAAGCTTCCAGGCTGGTCGTTCATGGACTGGGTGACGAGCAGCGAATGGGCAGGCGGCTGGGCCCCCGGCTCGCGCAACGGCGGCGCCAACGCCGAGATGAACCTCTTCTATCTCGCCGCCCTCCAGGGCGCCGCCCGCGTCGAAGATGCGTTCGGCAATCGCCACCTCGCCGCGCACTGGCGCGAGAAGGCCGAGCGTCTCAAGCCCGCCATCGTCAAGGCGTTCTTCGACGAGGGACGCGGCCTCTTCGCCTCCGATGCCGCGCGCAAGTCGTTCGCCGAGCACGCGCAGTGCCTTGCGCTCCTCACGGACGTCTTCGAGGGCGAGCGTGCCCGCGCCCTCTTCGAGCGTCTCATCACCGAGAAGAACCTCCATCGCACGACTGTTTACTTCTCGTACTACCTCTTCGAGACGTACTTCAAGTTCGGCCGTCCGGACCTCTTCCTCAAGCGCCTCGATCTCTGGAAGGGCTACGTGAAGATCGGCGCCACCACCACGCTCGAGTCGCCAGAGTATCCCGGGCACGACGCGCGCAGCGACTGTCATGCATGGGGCGCGCATCCGCTCTGGTTCCTGCGCACTGGCGTGGCTGGAATCCGCAGCGCGGCGCCGTTCTTCGAGAAGGTGCGAGTAGCGCCTCAGCCGGGCGCGCTCAAGAGCGTGAAGGCGTCGTACCCGCACCCGAGCGGCAAGATGATCGAAGTCGATCTCACTTTCAAGGACGGCAAGGCGCGCGGGCGCGTGGTCACGCCGGTTCCGGGCGAGTTCGTGTTCGGCGGCACAACGCTTACGCTTATTGCGGGCGTGAATGAAATCTGATGTAGGAAACAGTCTCAGACAAGTCAAGACGCGATGAAAGGCATTGAAAGTCTCATTAAAGAGCGCGCGGTGCTGAAGGACGCCCGGCGCGTGGTGGTGAAGGTGGGAACGCACTCCATCGCCAAGAAGTCTGGCCGGCCCGACTACGGAGCGCTTAGGCGCGTGGTGAACGGCGTGTGCGAGCTGCGCGCGCTCGGCATGGAGGTGCTCTTCGTGTCGTCAGGCGCAGTGGCCGCAGGCGTGGAGGCGCTTGGTCTAAAGGCTCGTCCAGCAGACGTCGCCGACGTGCAGATGTGCGCGGCCGTTGGACAGGCGCGGTTCATCTCGGAGTACGAGAAGCTATTCGCCGCGCGCGGCGTGCAGGTTGGCCAGGTGCTGCTCACGCACTCCGACTTCGCCGACCGCAGGCGCGTTGCGAATCTGCGCCGCTCGCTCGACCATCTGGTGCGCGCCGGCATCGTGCCCGTAATAAACGAGAACGACATCGTTGCCGACGAGGAGGTGAAGGACCTCACCTTCGGTGACAACGACTGGTTGTCGTCCCTCATCGTCAAGCTGGTGCATGCCGACGCGCTGGTGCTGCTCACCACGGTGGATGGCCTTCTCGACGCCGAAGGGCGCCGCGTGCACGCGATTGGCAAGGTGCGCGACGCTCTCAAGCTCGTGAAAGCGGACGAAAAGGGCAGTCTCTCTCGCGGGGGCATGGATTCGAAGCTCAAGGCAGTGGCGAACGCCGCGAAGGGCGGCGCGAACGTGGTGATAGCCAATGCTTCGCGTCCGCACGTGCTCACCGCCATATTCTCCGGGCGCGACGTGGGAACGTTCGTGCCGGGTAGCGCGCTCTGACGGCATAGGAGGTAACGTCCGTGCGCTACGCGATTATCTCCGACGTCCACGCCAACGAGGCCGCCCTGCGGGCGGTCCTCACGGACGCCGCAGACGCGCATGCCGAACGGATCGTCTGCCTCGGCGACGTGCTGGGATACGGTCCCGATCCAGTCTCCACCCTTGAGCTTGTGTACCGCAGGGCGCACGTGTGCCTTGCCGGAAACCATGACGACGCGGTGTCGAACCGCTTTCCTGTGGACGACTTCTCCACGTTCGCTGCCGCTGCCGTTGCTCGCCACCGTGCCGCCCTCTCGCAGGAGGCGATAGACTGGCTGCGCCATCTGCCGCACGTGTGCGAATTCGGCGGGGGAGGTCCCGATCCGTCGGTAGGCGCTTTCGCCTGCGCCCACGGCGAGTTCTCCGACCCGAAGAACTTCGGCTACGTCCTTGAGGCCGAGGATGCGCTTCCCTCGTGGAAGGAGCGATCCGAGCAGCTGCTCTTCGTGGGTCATTCCCACAAGCCCGGCATATTCGTTCTCGGCGAAAGCGGTGTTCCGCATGCACTAGAGCCGGCCGACTTCATGCTAGAGCCCGGAAAGCGCTACCTCGTGAACGTGGGCAGCGTGGGATACCCGCGCACGGGCGTGTGCCGCAGCTTCTACTGCATATACGACGACTGCTCGCGTACGGTTTTCTTCCGCTCACTCCCGTTCGACCTTGAGGCATACAGCGAGAAGATGCACGGCAAGGGACTCGACGAGGCGCCGTGGATGCGCGCCCGCGAGAAGGAGCGCCAGGGCCACGAGGTGCGTAGGGCGACGAATTTCGCAAATGAGACTCCTCAGCAGGGTTCTGGACATCAGGCGGCCGGCG
>JAFUDL010000098.1 GCA_017459225.1 Kiritimatiellia bacterium | reverse complement strand
ATCCTCGCCCGACAGCGTCCAGACCCCTGTGTTTATTGGCCGCAAAAAATATTTAACATTTTTTTGATGTGAGTCCAATAGAGGGTCTTGGCAGCATCCCATGTGGGGCATCTTCCCGATGACAGAATCTCCCACATCGAATCCTCGCGGCAGTTCCCGTGCTTGACGACGAGGCGGAGCGTTTTCTGCAGCTCTGGCCGCCCGCGTAGCCGGTTCAGGGCCCGCTTGACGCATTTACCGTAGTATGCGGAGCCTCCGTCGTCGTCGCATCCGGCGACGATCATCTCCGCGCCCGTTCCGCCGTCGGAAAACGCCGCCACCTTGGACGGGTCTTCGAACGTGTCGAAGAGCCGGTCGAGCGACTGGTGCAATGATTCGAACTTCCCCTGCGCGGATTCGCGCCTGCTGCGCTCGCGGTCGCGTTCCTGCTTCAGGCACTTCCTGAACTCCTCGCTCATGTAGTCTTCGGCGCCTGCGCGGGTGGTGGTGGTTGATTCAGTGAAATCGTTCATTGTCTTTGACTTTCGTTAAATGGTTTTTGGGGACGCGTCTCTCTCGCGCGCGTGCGCGCGATATGGACGCGGATGGGAATGAAAAGAAGAAGAATTCTTGAAGTCTTGTATAGAAGACCCATTTGGCCCTTTGTTTTCAGGGGTTCGAGAATTCACTGCTTCAAACGGCTTCAAGGAATTTCAAGGTTTTCCAATCAAACTTCAAGATTCTTCAATGCCGTTTTGGACGTTTCGGGGTCTTTCTCGCGTTGAAGTTCCTTGAAGTTTCTTGAAGTCTGGCCCCAAAGCCTTGAAGTCTCTTGAAGTCCATTGAAGCGCCGTCAGCTCCCGGAGAAGTACACCTCCCCGCCGTTTGAGTACGATTTCACCACAAGTTCGCCGCTCTCAACGAGGTCTTCAAGGTATTCATCCCTGAATGACTTGCGGATGAACTGCGTCTTGCGTGTGAGATCCTGTTTCAGGATGCCCTCCGTCCCTGCCGCCGCGACAATCTGGAGAATGCGCTTCTTCGCCTTCTCGTCGTTGTTCTCGGCCACGGTCTCCTTCACGGCGCGGATCAGGTCGCCCACGAGGTACTTCACGAGACGGCAGGCGTACGTCGCGTCGTCCTCGGTGATGACGGCCTCGCGGCCGCTCCGCCCCACGGCGAGGATGAGCGCCACCCGGCGGGCGTTCTCCAGCGCCTTGCCGTAGAGGTAGTTCGTCTCGTCCCCCGACCTGTCGGCCTTCGTCATCTTGCGGAAGATGTCGTCGTTGAACGCCTCGAACGCACGCCGCGCGCCGTCTTCGCATGGCACCATGCACACCGCCGCCGTCGCGTTCTTCCATGCCAGCACCTCAGCGCGCACGCGCGAGGGGATTCCCGCCTCCGGCATGAAGCGCGGCTTCGGACGTGTCTTCGAGATGAAGAACAGGTTCCGCGCGAGCCAGCCGTCCCGCAGGTCCGTCTTGGAGACGCCGTCGAAGAAAATCTGCGGCTGCGTCATGCCGAATAGGCACACGTGCGGATTGTCGATCACGGCGGGCTCCGCCTCCTTGTCGCCCTTGGGGACGCGCTGCTTGCCTTTCCAGCGTCCGCCCGCGCAGCTCCAGAGCTCCAGAAGGGCGGGCTTGAGGGCGTGGAGCGGTGAGCCGGACGCCTTCGCGTCCGTCACGCTGGAGAAGAAGTGCCCCGCCTCGTCGATGAGGATCGCGAAACGTGGGTTGCGCCGCAGCGCATACTCAACCGCCGAGTCGCTCGTCACCTGCCCGAGGCGCAGGTCAGTGGCCTCGCACGAGTCGAGCGCGCGCGACACCGCCTTGAGGGCGTGGTCCTTGCCGCACGACGTGAATCCAACGCCCATCACGTAGAGGTTCGTGCGCTGCCCGCTCTCGTCCTTGAAGTACCGCCCGTAGAGCGTGCCCGCGAGGCACAGCGCGGACGCGAGCGCGAAGATCGGCTGAGGGCAGATCGCCGTCTCGTTGATCCAGTCCATCGTCGCCTCCACGAATCCGCCGGGATGCTGGAGGTCACGCGGAAGGTTGTTCTCGGATTCAGTCATGGCGCGCCTCCTCCTTCGCAATCGCCTCGGCCAGGAGGCCGTTGCTGGCGATACACCAGAGGCGGTCTCGCGTGATGGCGTGCCTGCGGAAGATCTTGCGCAGGATCTCCATGGACTTCTCCAGTGGCATCCTCGTCGGGAACTCCACGAACAGGAAACCGTTCAGGTCGATGGCATCCATGCCAAACACCTCCCCGGCGTGTTCGCGCTCCCACTTCGACCCGTCCGGGTCGGCCTGCACCTCGCGGAACTCCTCGATCTCGTCGGTTGTGAGGTTCCCGTAGCGACCCGCGAGGAAGTCGGCGCACTTCGCGTACAGCTCCTCGACGGCGTTCATTGCGCACCTCCCCGCATAGTCCGCAGTTTCATCGTGACATGCTGGATCAGCACGCCCACCGGCACGCCGTGCTCCAGCCGCCGCTTCGCCTCGCGGAACAACGCCCACCTCTGCGCGAGGGTCGCGCTCCCGCGCGACTGATGCGGGTTACGATACGTCGCGCGATATGCCGCATACGAGAACCCGGTGACTGGGAGAGCCGCCATTCTGGTGGCGCTATCATGTTCTTTCATTCTTCTGTTCCTTATCATCACCGGCCAACATGGCTATGGTGGGAACTGCCCCATCAACGGCGACGCAGAACAGTGTGCTACATATTACAGTTAAAAGAAAATTCTGTTCAGCTACTATAACTGAAAAGACAAGAAAACCCCTGTAAAAACAGGGGTTCCAGATATGGAATTACAGTACTGTTAAGCAGTTAATCTTTAGACTTCAGATAGGCATTTGCAAGAGTAGCCGGAGAAGAATACCCCTTATTCTGACCTTGTGCTTTACTTGCCTTGATCCAGTCTTTATGACTATGCCAACACCTAGCGGCAAAGCTTCTAACACACTTTTCATTTCCATCATATTTATTCGTGGTAAGGAATTGCTTAAAGGCCTTCAACTGGGATTTCATCTTTTCGGTTTGAGGTCCCTTTAACCCGCACAACCTTCTTGTACGAGGTTTCCTGTGTTTGTACGAAACGCAATCTGATGAACACAAGACCTTTGAAAGCTCTGACAATGTGGAAGACAATTCTTCCAGTTCGCACTTTTTACTTTTGGGAACATGAGATCCTGAAGGAGAGAGTGAAATGTCTTTGAAGATGCTGTGTACTGTTGCTTGTTTTGTTCGCGCAAGGTCAAGGGTAGTCTTGTCGGCTACACGTCTTGTGAGAGCCGAAAACAAATTGTTCCATGCATCGTTCAGATCGTCAAAATAATCTTGGATTGTAGATGTAGAAATATCTCCCCAAGGCAGAGCGCCATTTCTAAAGAGCGATTCGTAGGGCATGAGTGCAACTTGAAGTCCTTCGTCAAAGTCTGGTCTGATCAAACGATACACATCGCTTTCTTCATGATTTTTGATTTTCGCTGTAACGCCGTCTATGCAGTGCATGGCGTTGACAATTGCTTGTAACTGTGTTTGACCTATGTGGATAAATGCCATGAACTGCCTTACCTCATTGGTTGTTGGGGTTCGGACTGAGAACTGTCTTTCGGGAAGAACTCGCCCAGAAGCGTCTGGCTTCCATCGAGAGTGTCTGTGAGTCGATGAATGACATACGCATTTACTTTTTCTTCTGGCATTATGGCTTTGAAGTCGTCAGTTGTGACGTCATCGGAATTCATGACGCTAATATACTGCACACCTTGTTTCGCGCAGATTTCGGAAATTAGCATCAATGCTTTGGCATACTGTCGCGAATCCGAGGACTCGTAGAGGACAGAGTCGTGAATCATGAAATCTACCGCTGTCTTGATTTCCTTCTGCTGGGTAAGGATGACGAGATCAAATGCGAAGGCCTTGAGCTTCTTTTTCCCCTCACTTCGGTCTCCCCAAAAATGTGGTGCGTAGCTGATGCCGCAGT
>JAFUDL010000097.1 GCA_017459225.1 Kiritimatiellia bacterium | reverse complement strand
CATAATGGCCCTTTCTGAACATGTGTTCAAGTGGTTAATTCCAGAAACTGTCGGTCGTTGTGACGAGCATGCGCGAGTGGCGAATCGCCAGTATGTGGATTTCATCGCCAATTGGCTCATAGACGATGCGGTAGGGGCCGCAGAACACTTGTCTCAGCCGGTCTGCCTCTTCAGGAATTGTGGCGAAGCACTCAACGGGTCCTAACGCGCCCGAGAACGGGAAGTCGCCCGTCCTTTCGGCGGTATCTCTGAAATCGGCCTCCCAGCGGAGGGCATCATCGACAGAGAGCGCTTCCGCAATTCCTACAACGATTTCATCAAGCAGCGAATTCGCGTGTGGCGACCAAAAAACATTCATGGTACTCACCCTTGCGCGGCCTTCATCGCCAGCAGCTTCTTGTGGAGGCGATCAAAAACCTCGTTATTTGGAATGCCCTTGCCCTCGGCGAACTCGCGGCGGGAAATTTCAACGGCTTTCGTAAGCTCGATCTTCTCGCGCCACATCTCAATCTCGTCCCAGGTGCGTTCGAAATCGGCTACGCTCATCATCACGCTCGTGCTGCGCCCGTTCTGCGTGATTACGATGGGACGGTGCGTGCGAGCCGTCCGTTCAAGGCATGCGTTGAGCGTGCGGCGGTATTCTGTGAAGGGCACTACGTCCTCGTCGAGGCGGGGACGCTGGATCGGGCTTGTCTTTGTTCGCATGTTGGGTTCTCCTAGGAAAGATGCTGACATTGTACCGTATTCTGTACCGAGTGTCAAGAGTGCTGCTTGAAAAGAAAGGATTTTGAAAGGATGAAAACGATGAATAAAAGAATCATGACGCTTGTGGCTGGGTTGGCCTGGGCGGGTGCCGCGTTGGCCGCTACGCACGAGGGCGTGCAGCTGTGGGAAAACGGTCCGCTGTGGGCCAAGACCAACATCGGCGCGAACTCGCCTACGGAGATGGGCTACTACTTCTGGTGGGGCGACACGCTCGGCTACAAGTGGCAGAACTCCAAATGGGTCGCAAGCGATGGCTCGGTGAACAACTTCAGCTTCAGCACGGCGAACTGTCCGACATACGGGAAGTCGCTCGCGCAGCTGCAGTCGATGGGCGCAGTAGGCGCGGACGGCAATCTGCTTCCCGCCTACGACGCAGCGGCAAAGCAATGGGGTGACGACTGGCGCGTGCCGAAGGCGTCTGAAATCATCAACCTGATCGATCTCTGCACCTGGACCTGGGCGACCAACAACAACGTTGCCGGCTACACCGTGACGGGCAAGGGGCTCTATTCGGGGAACAGCATATTCATTCCGGTTGCGGGGTATGGCGAGAATACAACTATAAACGAGTCCGCCATTGCAAGTTATTTCTGGAGTTCTATTGCTGAAGGCACGGGGACTCCTCGCTCTTTGTTTTCGGGAAGTTCACGAAGCATTAGAACATTGACCGCCCGTTGGTATGGCTTCTCCATCCGCCCCGTAAAATCCATGTCGGCGGCGAAGGCTGCTTCTGCGGTGGCGCTCGATACGCGCACGGGGACGCGTGTCGTGAAGACGACGGAGTCCATCGCCTACGATACGGCCTGGGGCGGGGCGTCGTCGGGTACGCTCAAGGTCAACGGGACGGCGGTGTCGGGTCTGTCGAGCAAGGGTGCCTACTCGTGGACGCCCAACTCGTCGCAGACTAACTACTGGAAGCTGACCTACACGGCGGGGACGGCCAACTACTCGGCCACGTTCAAGCACCTCGCGAACTACGCCATCACCTATGCGGACACGAAGGGCGCGACGAACACGAACCCGACGCAGTACAACTATGACAGCAGCATCACGTTCGCCGCCTTGCCGAACGTGACGGGCTATGTGTTCAACGGATGGAATCCGACGAAGATCGCCGCGGGCGGGTTCGGCGCGAAGACGGTGACGGCCAAGTGGACGCCTATCTCGTACACCGTCAAGTTCAATGCGAACGGCGGTTCCGGGACGATGGCGAACCTCGCGATGACCTACGGCACGGCCAAGGCGCTCACGGCGAACGCCTTCACGCGCACGGGCTACACTTTCAAGGGCTGGGCGACCTCCAGCGGCGCGACGACCGCGGCCTATACGGACAAGCAGTCCGTCAACAACCTCACGTCCACCGCCAACGGTACGGTCAACCTCTACGCCGTGTGGCAGGTGAACACCTACACCGTGAAGTTCAACGCGAACGGCGGCAGCGGCACGACGGCGCAGCTCGCCTGTACCTACGGACAGGGCGCGTCGCTTACGGCGAATGCGTTCACGCGCGCGGGATACGCCTTCGTCGGATGGATGACGTCCGCGAATGGGACGACGGTCGCCTACACGGACGGACAGTCAGTGCTGAACCTCTCCACCCAGGCGAACGCGACGGTGAACCTCTACGCGAAGTGGACGGACAAGTGGTACGTGGACGATTCGGGCGACGACGCGAACCAGGGCGACAGCGCGTCGCAGCCGTTCAAGACGATCCAGCACGCGATCGACAAGTCGGTGCCCGGCATGACGGTTATCGTGGCCGACGGCACGTACGCGCCGATCAACTCGAACAACAAGGCGATCACTATCCAGTCGGTTAACGGCGCGGCGCGTACGATCATCGACGGCGGATATCCCGCCGCGACGAACCGCTGCGTGTACGCGGGCGAAACTGATTACAAGACAAATACGGTAATTCGCGGATTCACCATCCAGAATGGGTGTACTATTGGACATGCCGGGTGGAAGGGGGCCGGTGTCGTCGGAGGAACGCTCTACGATTGTGTCGTCAAGTCCAATCATGGTGGTGACTATGGTGGCGGTGTGGCGTATTCGGCAATGTATAACTGTACTATTTCCGATAATGAAACCTTGGGTGTTGGAGGTGGTGCGTATATTGCACTGCTGACGAATTGTCAGCTTGCCAACAACAGTTGCACGGCCAATGGCGCGGGTGCCTACCAGGGTGTACTTGTCAACTGCTCTGTGATTTCAAACCGTGCGGAGAAATCGGGCGGTGGTAAGTGTGGATCAGCTGTGACGAATTGCTTCCTACTGGGCAACGTGACACTGATTAATGGCGGCGGCTGCGAGGGGGGTAAGGTGTATGGTTGTATCATAAGCAATAATGTAGCCTACGCGGGTGGCGGAGGCATATCTTATGGTACGGCAACTAAGTGTATCATTGTTGGCAATGCAGCGTATCAGAATGGCGGGGGCCTGTATAACACGACTTGCTACAATTCAAGAATTGTCGAT
>JAFUDL010000096.1 GCA_017459225.1 Kiritimatiellia bacterium | reverse complement strand
GGCGCTCTACGACATGCCGCATGGCAAGGCGTGCGCGATTCTACTTCCCACTGCGATGAAGTTCAACGCTCCCGCGACGGGCACGAAGTACCGCAAGATCGCCGAGGCGATGGGCGTGAAGGGCGTCGAGAAGATGACGCTCGCCCAGGCGCGCAAGGCGGCGATCGCCGCCGTCGAGAAGCTCTCCGCAGACGTGGGCATCCCGCCGGACCTCAAGGGCGTCCTCAAGAAGGAGGACGTTCGGTTCCTCGCCGAGAGCGCATACGCAGACGCGTGCCGCCCGGGAAATCCACGCGACTGCACGGTGGAGCAGATCGCCAAGCTCTACAAGTCGCTGATGTAGTCCTGAATCCGGAAAAAAAGGAGACGACAATGAGAATCAATCTTGCATTTGCAGCGGCGGTGGCGCTGCTCGCCGGCGCCGCGTGCGCCGATGGGCGCGTGTGGCTCGACGAGCTGTCGCTCAACGACATGATGTGCGGATGGAAGAGTCCGCGCAAGAACAAGTCCGTGGAGGGCGGTGGCCTGCAGATCGGCTCGAAGAAGTACGAGCGCGGCGTAGGCACTCATGCCGAGTCCATCGCGATGTACGATGTGGGCGGCAAGGCGATCTCGTTCGACGCGGACGTCGGCATCGACGCCGAGGTGTTCCCCGGCGAGAGCGGCGCCGCGAGCATCAGCTTCGCAGTGGTTGCCGATGGCCGCCGCGTGGCCGAGACCGCGGTTCTCAAGGGGAAGCGCGAGCCTGTGCATCTCCACGCCGATCTGACCGGCGCGAAGACGGTTGAGCTGCTCGTGACGACTGCGGGCGATGGCGACAACTATGACCATGCCGACTGGGCGGACGCCTTCTTCACGATGAAGGACGGGGCTCGTCCAGCGCCTATCGCGCTTGGCCGCGACCAGCTGGGCATCCTCACCCCGCCTCCCGCCGCCACTCCGCGCATCAACGGCGCGAAGGTGTTTGGCGTGCGGCCCGGGCGTCCCATCCTGTGGCGCCTGCCCGTTACGGGAGAACGCCCGATGACGCTCAAGGCGATCGGCCTTCCCGCCGGCGCCGTCTTCGACGAGACGACGGGCATCCTCAGCGGCGCAGTCGCCACGCGCGGCAGCTATCCGATCACGTTCACCGCCACCAACGCCAAGGGTTCCGCGAAGAGCACCCTGCGCCTCGAGGTCGGCGACAAGATCGCGCTCACGCCGCCGATGGGCTGGAACAGCTGGAACTGCTTCGCGCACGCGGTGACGGAGAAGGACATCCGCGGCACGATCGACGTGTTCGCCGGGAGCGGACTTGCCGACCACGGCTGGAGCTACGTGAACATCGACGACTACTGGCAGAACAAGCCCTCCGCCAAGAACGATCCCACCCTGCAGGGCCCAGAGCGCAATCCCGACGGCTCCATCGCCGTCAACAAGCGCTTCAAAGACATGAAGGCCCTTGCCGACTACGCCCACTCCAAGGGGCTCAAGATCGGCCTCTACTCGTCGCCCGGACCCTACACCTGCGGCGGCTGCGTGGGCAGCTGGGGCCACGAGTGGCAGGACGCCAAGACCTACGCCGACTGGGGCTACGACTACCTCAAGTACGACTGGTGCAGCTACGGCGGAGTCGCCGTTGGCGGTGGCCATGGCCGCCTCATGCTGCCCTACCGCCTCATGGGCGAGGCTCTGAAGGCGCAGAACCGCGACATCGTGTTCTCGCACTGCCAGTACGGCATGGGCTACGTCTCCACATGGGGCGAGAGCGTGGGCGGAAACTGCTGGCGCACCACGGGCGACATCACCGACACGTGGGCCTCCATGAACTCAATCATGCACCAGCAGATCGACTCGTGGCCGTACGCGCGTCCGGGCGCCTGGAACGACCCCGACATGCTCGTCGTCGGCCGCCTCGGATGGGGGAAGCTGCGTCCCACGCGCCTCACGCCCAACGAGCAGTACACCCACATGTCCATGTGGGCGATACTCTGCTCGCCGCTTCTGATCGGCTGCGACCTCACGCAGCTTGACGACTTCACCCGCTCGCTCCTGACGAACGACGAGGTGCTCGAGACGAGCCAGGACGAGCTTGGCGCGCAGGCCGCGTGCGTGGCGAAGGGTCCGCGCGCCGAAGTGTGGGCGAAGCCGATGAGCGACGGCTCCATCGTGCTCGCGCTCTTCAACACCTACGCCATCCCCACCCGCATCACGGCCGACTTCGATTCGCTTGGCCTTGCGGGACGCTGGCGCGTGCGCGACCTCTGGCGCCAGAAGGACCTCGGAACGTTCTCGAGCCAGTACTGCTGCGACGTGCTCGCGCACGCCACGCAGCTCGTGCGCCTCTTCCCCGAGGAGGGCGCGGGCCTGCACCAGGGCCTCGGCGACGTGCGCGACAACGCGGTGTACATGATGTACGTGAACAAGCGTCCGGTGGACAAGCCCGGCTACAAGGCGCCCTTGGCGCCGCCGTGCGCCGAGTGTCCGAGGAACAAGAGACAGTAGGTTCTAGATGAAAAGAGCTCTGCTGCTCCTCGCCGCTCTCGCATGCGTGGCCGCCCGTGCGGCCACGCCAAGCGAGATCACCGTCACGCTCAAGCTCGACCACGAAGTGTTCGTGGAGGGCGAGCGCATACGGGGCGTGGTGGACGTTGCGAACTCGTCTGCAGACGTCATAGACTGCAGCACGAACACATCGCCTGACCGTCTCATAGTGGAGCTCTATCGCGCGAGCGACCGATACCAGTACGAGAAGGGCAGCAAGATTTCGTTCACGGCCGGCTTCAAGCTGCTCTCCGGCGAGGGACAGAGGCTCGAGACGTTTCTTGCGGACCACTTCCCGTTCAACCAGGCCACGCGCTACTTCGCGCGCGCAGTTCTGGTGCATGCGAGAACGCGCTACGAAAGCCGCCTCTGCACGTTCGACGTGGTGCCCGGCATGAAGTGCGGCAACGCTCTTCAGATGTTCACCGAGCGCGACGACCTCAAGAGGGTGTTCGAGCTTGTGCACTGGCACCGCGACCGCATGGAGCATCTCTTCCTCAAGGCGCGCGACGAGGGGGCGTCCAAGCGCGAATGGGCCACGACCGACCTCGGGCCGTTTCTTCGCGTTACGGCGCCCAAGCTCTCCGTGCTGCCAACGGGCGAGGTTGTGGTGCTTCACCGCATGACGCAGGACGCCTTCGTGCGCACCGAGTTCTGGAGTCTGCCTGGCGTCTTCGAGTTCCACATGCACGAGAAGATGCTCGACCCCGACGTTGCAGGCGCGGCGCGCGTGCGCGAGCTCTACAAGGACGCCGGCGGCGTGGAGCCCGTGAAGAAGGCGTGGTGGAAGTTCTGGTAGCAGATCAGGTGGAGAGCAAGTGAACATTCTTGGAATCGAGACGAGCTGCGACGAGACGGCGTGCGCAATAGTGCAGGACGGCCGCCGCGTGCTTTCAAGCGTCGTCTACACGCAGATTCCGCTGCACCAGCCGTGGGGCGGCGTTGTGCCGGAGGTGGCGAGCCGCGCGCACGTGGAGAAGATATCCGGCATAGTCCGCGAGGCCATGGGATGCGGCGAACCGATCGACGCAGTGGCTGTGACGTACGGCCCAGGCCTTGCAAGTTCGCTCCTGGTGGGTCTCAATGCCGCAAAGGGTCTTGCGATGGCGCTCGGCGTGCCGCTCATCGGCGTTAACCACATCGAGGCGCATCTGCACACGCCGTTTCTCGTGGACTCTTCCGATGGCGCCAATGCGCCTGCGCCTGAAGACGTGATGCCCGCCTTGGGCCTCGTAGTCTCCGGCGGCCATACAACGTGGCTTGAAATGCCCCGCTACGGCGAGTACAAGATTCTCGGCCAGACTCTCGACGACGCAGCGGGCGAGGCGTTCGACAAGGCGGCGAAGCTTCTTGGCCTCGGATATCCGGGCGGACCCGTGATCGACAGGTGGGCGAAGGGCTACTGGAACGGCGTTGAAGATTTCTCCAGCGCCGACGCGCTGAAGGCGCTCGCCTATCCGCCGGACGTCAAGGTGCATGACCCAATGCCGCGCTTCCCCTCGGGCAGGCCGCGAGCCGGCACGGCCGCGCTTGCCGGCCTTGACGCCGAGCTGTGCGTTTCCTTTTCGGGTCTCAAGACTGCTCTCCTCTACCACGTGAAGAAGCAGCCGCCGCGCGATGACCGCGAGAAGGCGATGCTCGTGGCGGCATACCAGGAGGCGATCGTCGGCACGCTTGCGGACCGCACGCGGACGGCGCTCTCTCGCCGCGACTATCGCGCGCTCGTTGTGGGCGGCGGCGTGTCGCTGAACGGGCGCCTTCGCATGAAGCTTGCGGAGGTCGCCGCCGAGATGCGCGTGCCGCTTCTTCTCGCCGCTCCGAAGTACTGCGGCGACAACGCGGCGATGATCGCCGGCCTCGCGTTCTACAGGCGCTCGCCTTTCGGCGACGCCGCGATGTCCGTAGACGTGGATCCCACGCTGCAGCCTGGATGACTTCTGGGCTAGCCAGTCGTTTTTGTCTTGAAGGGGAGTGTGCGGTTTTCGCAGTCGGCGAAGCCGTTGATCGAGATCGCTCCCTCCGGTGACACTTCAACAACGGCGTAGCTGTTGTGCGCCGGATGAGGGCCTTCGATCATGGCCTTCATCGTCCAGTAGTGCGTGCCTTTTCTGAAGCTGTAGTGTCCGCTGTGGTGATGCCCCTGTATCGAAGCGATCACGTTTCCGCGCCGCTCCATCACCGCCACTGCGTCTTTCCAGTTTGAAAGGCAGATCACAGGCGTTATGCGCGAGAAGCCGTCCAGCAGCTGATGGCAGAAGACGATGGCGGGGCCTTTGGCGGACGCGAGCTCGGCGTCAAACCACTCTAGCTCGTCCTTCGTGAGAATCGCCTTGCGCCAGTCGAAGTTGCCGCACCTGTATGGCGTGCCGTCCGGATTGAAGCAGCCGTCAAGCACCACGAACTTCACGCCGCGCACCGAGAAGGAGTAGTTGGCCTTGCCCTTGGCTGCGCCGTGGTTCTCGGCGTGGGCGAGGAAGTCCTCCTTGGAGATGCAGTCCATGTCGTGGTTGCCGAGCACATGGTAGCGGGGACCGTTGAAGCGCTTGAACTCGCCCTCGATCTCGTCGAGGAAACCAAGAGCCTCGGCGCGGAGCTCGTTGGGGGAACGATTCACCTTGTCGCCCGCAGCGGACTTTACGGAGAGCGGCCCCATGTCCTTGAGGTCGCCCAGCTCTATCGCGAAGTCAAGGTCCGACTTGTTGAAGATCTCCACGGCGTCGCGCATCTTCGCGGTGGAGTGGGCATAGTGCCTCGACGATCCCGTCCAGGCCGCCACTGGCTTCTTCGCGTAGTGGCTGTCGGTCACAACGCCGAAGCGCACGGTCTTCCGCTCTGCGGCAAGGCTTGTTCTGGCAATTGGCATCGCCATGGCGCCGATGATGAAGTCTCTTCTGTTTGTTTTCATTCAGCGAACTCGTATAGCCTTATTGAATCTGGGGCGAGCGGACCTTCCGTCTTCTCGCCTGCGGGAGCGAAAACGCCAGACGGCTTGCCGAGGCCGATTTCAACAGGAACGGGCTTCTCTGAAATGTTCCACACGCATACGGCTTTCGTGCCGTCATTCGCTATGAAGCGCTTCGCGATTATGTTCATGGAAGAACGGGCGACTTGCCCGTCGTCGAAGGTGCCTCGCATCAGATATTTTGCATGCTTGCGCTGGAAGTCGCTCACGGCCTTCATGTACGCGCTCGCAACGGCCGGCGGCTCGGCGTTCATCGCCTGAAGAGAAGGCAGATTGTTCACTTCGCCGTAGTCCGCCTTCGTCGGCACCTTGCCGTCGAGAACGTACGTGCGGTCTGGCATGTAGCGAATCTCGATCTCGTGCCTCAGGCCGAACACGGCTGCATAGTTCACGAAGGAGCGGAGCGCCATGGGCGTGGGATTGCGCGTGGTGGTGACGAGTTCCGGGAACGTGAAACGGAAGAGCTCCGGGAAGGGCTCGGCCTTGACGGGCTTCTCGGAGGTGCGGGCGGCGCGCAGCGCCTTGACGTCACTCATGAACGAACTGGGCTGGCACGCATGGAACATGCCGATGGTGTCGAGGAGACCGTCGTGGAGGCCTTCGGTGAAGATGGCGAAGTCCTTGTCGGTCTCATGCATGAGGTCTGCAATGTTGCGGACGAATCCGGGACGCTCCTCGCAGTGGCTGTGCCACGGGACTGGATGGCCGTGGCCCTCGCCCCAGCACTCGAACGGCGTCATCACGCCGAGCTGGTCGTAGAGGATTGCATCCGCGCCGAATCCCCTCGCCTGCTTGGCGAGCGAGAACATTCGATCATGCCACGGCTCGGCGTAGAGGCAGCCGATGGCGAACTGGTAAACCGGTATGTTCTTGTACTTGTGGTACGTCTTGATGTACGGCGTGCCGTCGCGTCTGAGCACGGCGAGGCGTTCGCCGTGTTCGCCCCAGAACTTGGTGGCGCCGACCTGCTGGAGCTGTCCGTTCGCGTAGATGCACACGCGGATGCCGCGGCGGTGCGCTTCGGCGATGCCGGCCTTGAGCGCCTCCACGCCGCCCATCTTCGGGTCTGCGTCGTAGTCGGGATAGAGGTGGTCGTGTCCGCCAACCGTCCACCCGAAGAGGCCGATGCAGTTGAGTCCGTTGCGCTCCGCGACGTCGCAGAGCTTCGGGATGTCTGTGTAGGGCCACATCAGTTCCTCGTTCTGCTGCTTCATGATCACGAGCAGCCAGCCCGTGAGGTCACGCGTCCAGTCGGGCGCGGCGGACCGCACGTCAGGATACGTCGAATCGTACCAGGAGCGGTATTTGTATGCCGCTGCGTGCCAGGAGTCTTTGCTGCTGAACACGGTTTTAGGCATCTCCCAGCGCTCGCCCGCTCGGATCGAGACGGGATGGCGGAAGCGCACGTCGGCGCACTTCTCGCGGTGGTACCATCTCACGCCTATGCGCTTGGCGCGTTCCTTGGCGTCGTGTACTGCCGCGTACCATGTGGGGCCATTCTCCCCCGTTTCGATGGCGATCCACGGCATCGTGAGGTGCCGCGAGGGATAAAGACCAGTTTCAAGATACATGAAAGAGGGGCTCTTGGGATTCCAGGGCGAGGCATCCTTCGCGTCGAGCGGGAAGTGGTTGAGGCGGCGGCCGAATCCGCTGGGGATGTATAGTTTTGCGTTTGCGGGGTCGAGGGAGACCTTGTCTAGCCTCGGGCCGTTGAACATCGTCACGCGCACGCGCTTGTCGTTGTTCTCCACGAACCCGGAATAGACTTTTTCCGCAAATTCAAAGCGCACAGTCATGACCACCTTCATGTCAAGCACTCTGTCACCGCACGAGAGCGGACCGTAGACGAAAGAGTCGCCTTGTCTGTCGTATTTCTGCTGGGCGCTCTCGATCGAGAGCGGGTTCTTTTCGCCCTCTATCTCGACTTCCATGTTCCAGAATGGAGGTCGCGGTCGATAGAGGAAATCTACGTTGTTGCAAGAGAACGCCTTTGTTTCCTTGAAGGCATCCTCCCAGTCCCCGGCCCCGACGAACTCGCCCAGTCCGTTGACCGGCTCCAGGACGTCGAACGTGACGTCGTCAAAGCGCCAGTTGCACAGATTGTCTTTGGGACGGAACTTTATGGTGGGAGGGCCGGGCAGTTTGAAGCGGCAGTGGGAGAACGAGACGTCTTTCAGGAACGCGATGGGCGTCGTCTGGCCGAGCGCCACGAGGAGCATGCCGCTGTCGCACACGATGTCCATGTTCGAGAAGCGGATGTTCTCCGCCGAGAAGGGCAGAAGCGACTCGGGCGGTGGCGGCACTAGGCCGCGTCCGCGCGGCGGGTCCATGTCTTCGCCCTTCGGCGCATTCGGCACGGTGAAGCCCACGCCCCAGCGTGATTTGGTCGATACGATGTTGTTGAACGAGACGTCCTTCACCGGCCCGTCGCCGCGCCAGCCGATGCGGATCGCGAAGGCGCCGTAGGAGTTGAAGATGCAGTTGCTCACGACTACGCGCTCGCAGGGACGCGGCTTCTTCATCTGCTCCTGGTGGGTGCGCACGATGAAGGCGTCGTCCTGCGAGTGGACGATGCAGTCGGATACGGTCACGTCGCGGCAGCCGCCGAAGTGGAGTCCGTCTCCGTTGGGGAATCGGCGGTCCGCCTCGATGCGCACGCCCCTTACGCCCACGCGGTCGCAGTCGAGGAACCAGGTGCTCCAGCCGGCGGGATGCAGGATCAGCACGTCGTCGAGGCGCACGTCGCGGCAGCCGACGAAGAACACGCAGCGGCCGGTGATGTTCGTGTCGCTGTTGCGCCACCATGCGTGTCCTGTCCAGTTGCGCTTGCCCTTGACCTCGTGGTGGAACTTCTCGGCGTTGCCGTCTATCGTGCCCTCGCCAGTGATGGCCACGTTCGTCTGCCCGACTGTGTAGAACATCGCGCGCCTGTTGAAGCGCGGTGAGCGCTCGGCGTTCCATACGGCGTTCGTCTCGAACACGGGGTACTTGAGCGGATCCTCGCCGCCGAGAAGGGTGGCGCCGCGGTCGATGTGGAGCTCCACGTTGTTCTTGAGGTTGAGCGTGTATGTCATGTACTTGCCGCCGCCCGGCACGGTGACGCGTCCACCGCCCTTGGCGCTGCAGTCGTCTATCGCCTTCTGGATGGAGGCGGTGTTGTCCGTGGTGCCGTCGGCCTTTGCGCCGTAGCGCGTGACGTCGAACTCGGCGCATTGCGCATGTGGAGCAAGGAATGCCGATGCAAGCGCAAGGGCTGCGATAACGTTCATGGAGTTTTTCATGGTTGCATGTATGATATCAAAATTCGTTCCCGCCGCGCAAGGATGAAAAATGCGCAAGCCCTTGCAGATTGAAGGATTAGGCGCATTTTGGTATAATGATTCGCGATGACCGACCAAATGACAGAGCCTGCGATGCGGGCGTTCAGGCGAGACCTTCTCGCCCGAGGCGCGCTGCGGGGCGTCGCCATCGGCGCGGCGGTTGCGGCGTGCGGACTCCTCGCCGCGCGCGCGTTCC
>JAFUDL010000095.1 GCA_017459225.1 Kiritimatiellia bacterium | reverse complement strand
GGAGAACGTGACGTCTTCGGGCGTGTTCAGGACGACCGTGCCGACGGTGGAGATGCCTCCAGCCGATACCCAGGAGAACACATCGGCGCCGCCGATCGTGAGGATATCATTGGCGGAGCTCACCGTTATCGTGCCGTTGTACGTGTTGTATGGACCGGTGAGCGAGAGATGGCCGCCGTCTGTGATTCTGATCGCGCCGGTGCCGCCGAGGCCGCCCGGCACGGTGAGAGTGTAGCCGCCCCAGGGATGGAACTCCATGCCGCCTTCGCCCACCCAGATGCCGCGGTTTATGTTGAGAGTGGTGTTGGCGTTGCCCTGGCGGAACACGCCGTTGTCGATGAAGATGTTGCGCGCGTCGAATTCGGCAGGCGCCGCGCCAAGGCCATCGCCAGCGACGAAGATGCGGCCCGCGTTCGTCACCACTGTTCCGCCCGAATAAGTGTTGGCGGAGTTGGACAGGTTCACGAGGCCCACTCTGTCGACAACCGCCTTGGTGGGACCATTCATGTCGGCCAGTGTTCCCGGGCGCAGTCCGGTGTAGCTGGCAGAATAGTACGCCGTATTACCGCCGCCGAGCGTGTACTCGCCGTTACGCGGCGCAACGGTGCCCGTCTGCGTGATGGAGACGTTGCCCACCGTGCCGAGGCGGCATTCAGGGAAGCGCGAAAGGTCGACGTTGCATGCCTCGCCGCCCGCGCTGATGAATACAAACGCGGGGTTTGAATCTGCCGTAACGCGCGTCTGGAAGAAGTTGGCGCCAACTGCAGCGGCGAACTCTATCGAAGAGCCTTCGCAGAGCGTCACGTTGCCTGTGCCGGCGGACTGCGGATGGGCGAGGCGAAGGCGCGCGTCTCCAGATACAATGATCGGGCCGGACATTCCGGAGTTGTCGGCCGCGAGGCTGAACGAACCCCCGCCCACGGAATCCGTGATGGTGATGCGCGCGGGCGTGCCGCTCTTGTCCGACACTGACGCGTTGAGTCCGCCGGCCTTTCCGAACAAGTCGAATACATAGTGGTTGCCATAGGGGATGAGCGTGCCGTTGAATCCGTTGCCGTTCCACACGCACACCTTGAGATTCGGGTATTCGCTCAGGTCGATCGTCTCGTTCGTGTTGTTGCCGTGGAGTATGAGCGTGCCGGCGGAGTCCTTCGGGATGAACTTGAGGATGCTGGCCGCACCGCCCGCCATGTCGCAGCCAACGAACGCGCCTTCGGCGATGTTGATCGTCACGTCGGCGTCGTCGGCGAACATCTTGTTGAAGGTGAGGCGTCCGGCAAGAACGTCGATCACGCCGGTGATTCCGCCTACGTCGCCCGTCACCGTGAGGTCGCCGCCGCCCGTCTTCACGAAGTGCGCGGTGGCGCCTTCGGTGACGTTGGTGGGGGATGCCGCGAGATACGAGGCGCCGCCCGTGGGGATGTCGAAGGTGATGGCGTCCTCGTAGGCAACGAGAAGCGAAGTGTTTATGATTGGCGTGCCGGTGCCGTACGATGCAACGGGATAGAGCTCGATCGTGCCGTCCTTCACGTACAGGCGGCCCTGGCCGGTGTGTCCGCTCCAAGTGGGGTTGTTGTTCCACATCTGCATGCCGCGCGCCTTGATGCGTCCGCCGGGCAAGAGCGTGAGAGTGGTGTTGCTGCCCTCGCCCACGCCGAGCGGATTGTCGCGTACGACGACGGTGCCCGCCACGGTGGCATTGCATGTTGAGCCCATCGTGCCGAACATGAGCAGGCCGCTCTCCATGGTACCGCCGCCTTCGACTACGACTTCGCAATGGCCGCCCACGTCGCCGCCCAGGCGAAGCCACTGTCCGCCCACGTCGACGTTTATCGTGCCGTTCGTCTTCACGATCACTTCGGCGCTGGCTCCGTTGCCGCGGCCGAACGACGTCTCCTTCTTTGCAATCAGGAACGCCTCGGCATCGCCGCCGCCAACTGTGACCGTAGACGTTTCGGAGGAACTCGAGCTTCCGAGAATGATCGCCACGTCGTACAGCATCGTTCCCTCGAGCACTTTGAAGTTCAGCGGCTCCGCGAACACGGCGCCTGGCTTCATCGTGCCCGTGCCCGTCTTCACCACTTCGCCTGCGAGGATTGAGCCCGCGCCCTCAAATGTGTAGTCCTTCGCGCCGCCAACGGTCATTGACGCGGTCTGCACCGCATTCGGCACCGTTATCGTTGCGATGTAGTTCTGCTCTGCGCCGTCGAACGTCACCGGCCAGCTGTGCACGAACGCCAACAAGGCGTCGCCCGCCTGCCACGAGACGGTGGCCCATGTGTCTTCAGCTGTCTGAGGACGCCAGAGCGCTCCCGTTCCGGCGGAGACGAAGGTGGCAGCGGCCGTGGTCACGGGGGTGCCAATGTCCGGAGTGAGCACAAATGCAAAATGGTAGGTTGCGCCAGCCGTCGTTGCAGGGAACGTCGCCTCAAGCGCGCCAGGGGCGGTGAACTCGCCCACTTCCACCGTTCCGCCTTCAAGGGCGTCCGTCACGCCCCATTTCAGCGTCACCGTCACGCTAGAGGCGTTGGAAGCGAGGCGCGTGAGAGCGCCCTCCACCGTCACGCCGGCGGAAGTCTGGCGCGCGGACAATACGCCGCCCTCGCAGTTCCACGTGAGCGAGTTCTCCGTAGCCTCGCTCGCGGTCGCGAAGTCGACGTTCGCGATGGTGTCGTTCTCGGCTTTCATCCAGTCTGCGGAGGCGATGCCGTCGTAGAAGCGGATTTCGTCCATGTCGCCGACATAGCATCCGCCCTGCGTCTTCATCGCATACGATCCCACGGTCCAGTAGTTGTTGTCCTCGTGGCTCAACGTCTTGGCCGAAACGTTGGAGTATATCAGCGCGCCGTTGAAGTAGGTGTTCACCCTGCCCGCAGCGTCGTAGGAGAACCCGACGTGCGCCCATTGCCCGTTCACGAGCGCGCCCTTGCCGCCAGTGCCCTGATGCGTGCTCTGCACGGCGACCGACATGTATGTTCCCTGTTCGCAGAGGAGGAGAAATCCCGTGCCTCCCCACACGCCCTTGCTTGAGGCAAGAATGGACGTTCCAGAGCCGCTTCTTCTGTACCATGCGGAGAAGGACAGGAGATTGGGATTGGAAAGAGTGTTGTTCTTGACGGGATTGGGAATGTTCACGCCGATCGTCTGGACCTCGGGCTTGCTGAAGCCGCCGCCCACGATGCCGCTTTCGGCAGTGGCGCTCACGCCGCCGCCGTTTACAACCGCAAGCGCCTTAGGAGACGAGTCGGCGAAGCCGGAGCCGCCGTGGATCACGGTTATGTACTTCGTCCACACGTCGCTCGCCGTCACGGCGGGCAAAGAGGTTGCATCTTCCACGCCATAGTACATGCGCACCGTTGTGGCGCTGCCGGAGAGCACCGGCACTTTCACCCATACCGCCGACTCACCAGATGTGTTCCACGTCTCGATCTCGTGCGGAATCAGGTTGCCGTCGACGTCCGCGAAGCGCATGTCGGCGCCGTCTGCCGCGCAGTGCGCGTACGAGAAGCCCGATATCGCCTCGGATATGCGTATCAGCACCGGGAATCCCTCAAGCGCGCTCGCGCCCGTGTATCCCGAAAGCGTGAACGAACAGGTGCGCGCGAACGGCGCAACGTCCAGGG
>JAFUDL010000094.1 GCA_017459225.1 Kiritimatiellia bacterium | reverse complement strand
GCGCTTTCTCCTGAAAAGTGCGGGGATTTCGGGGCATCCCCTAGGATTTCTTTGCACATAGTATAGCATTACCAGACGAATCATGCAAGCGTAAATCGGAGAATTCTAGCATTTTTGATTTAATGGGCAGACACTATTTAGTTCATGCAGAAGATAAGTTTATGGGCTATAAGATTTCAAAGACTTTTGCAGATCAGGTGAAGAACCATGAAGGCAAGCATGTAGCCATCGCTCGTGGATTGTTGAGGGTATTTTCTGATGCTGAGTCTGAAATTGGGAAATTAATAGCATTTGGATTGACCCCTGCCGCTTGTCACGAAAGTCTTAAACGTAGTGTTAATGTAATTGATGCCAGTACGATGAAAAAATTTTGGGAACTAGAGGCAAAAATCAGTGAGACGTTAGACTCTGTCGAAAAAGTGTCATTTGAACGCGGGGGATTCTTATGGCTTTCAGAACAACCTATAATGACAGGAAATTTTGATGTTGATGCGGAGATATATTCGGAACTTTCTAAATCTAAATGAGCAAAGGAGCTTGCAAAATGAACAAAGAAACTTCTAAAGAGATTCGCAAGTCGTTGATGAGCGTGGCATTGGTAGTGTTAGTCCTGGCGGGGTGCCAGACAACTGAACAATGCAGTCTTGAGAAATATGGTGATATTTCCGCAAAGGTTCATTTGGAGGAATGCCTTCGCTATGGTTTTGATCTGTCCCTGTATTCGAGAGATGGATTTTCTGAAGCAGATGGTTTATCCGGCCTCTTGAAAATGGTCAAAGCACGCAGAGATTTATATTTTACGTTGCTGGACGTGGAGGCGGATGTCGGGCGGAAGTGTTCCCAATGGACGGTGCTGGACAAGAATGAGGATTTTGTCACGGGGGTGATGCAATTTGATTCTCGCGAACCAGAATTGATGCAGGTGTATTTTGCCAGCCGTTTGGTGGACTGTGAAGGCTATATGCCAAGATGCTTCTCGATTGATAATATGCTGGCCATTGTGGAGATCGATCCTGGTGTGCTGGGACATTATCTGGGAGAAGAGCATGCCCAGTCTCTTCTCATGTGCATGCTGAAAGGGCTTCAGAACATTGGCGTGGACAATTGGAAGCGTCTTGACGGCAAGCACCGTGTAGTTCACGAATTGTCGGCCAGGTGGCGGAGCCTTGACCATACACCAGCATTGAACGCGGAATTTGAACGACTTCTTGCCGTCATGGACGGCACGCTGCTAAAGGACGAAGCTCATTTGAATTCATTAGGAGATCAGCGGCTTCTGGGATTGCCGTGGATTGCCATCTGGGGAACGGAGGCTGACTTTCAGAAAGCTCGGAAGAAGGCCAGGACGGATGAAGATGTGGCGTTCGTGGACTGGTTGTGCGACAAGGTGCTTGCGGAGGAGCGACAGATAAAAAAGAAGGGGTATCGTCCTGAGCGGTTGGAGAAATATCGGATATGTGGCGGCATTCCGTATCCCATGGCGATATTGCGCGCTGAATTCGAGCAGCAGTTCCTTGTACAGAAGAAAACGCCAACGAATGTCAGAATCTACGCATTGCACGAAGCCATGGCAGCCGTCTCGCCCAAGGGTGCGGAATTTGAACGATTGAGTCGGGCGCTTGACATGTTTGACCCCAAAGAGGATCCTGGAAATATAGTATTCCTTGATCCTCAGAATCTTGAAAGGTCAGGCTGTGGACGCATTCCTGCAAAGCCGAAGGAAAAGTGATTTGAGAAGAGGCACAATAGAAAGAAGGATTTCTGACTTAAGACGTCGGACGTCAGCTGGACTGCGCGGGCGCTGCATGCGGCGGCCGTGTGGTGCGCGTTTCGCTAGAAGTCTGAAGTCCGAAGTCACGGATCGGGGAAGCGGCACTCTTGCCGATTCGGCATTGGCGCGTCATTGTGAAGCGACAGGAGTGTCGCTTCCCCGAGAAGGGCGCCCGCACGAAAACGCGCAGGGAATATCCCTGCTGGGCACTAGATGTGCGGTTGGCCGGATGGCCGGCTGGTCGGTTGATTGCTCGTGCTGCTGGCACTTTGCTTTGAATGACGAGCGCCAGCGGAGTGAGCTGAGGACAGACGACAGAAGACAAAGGACAGAGGATGGTGGCTGCATGTCGCTTTGCATGCTTCAGCCATCATCCTTTGTCTTCTGTCCTCTGTCCTTTGTCCTGTCTACCCCGCAACCAGAAACCAGAAACCCGCAACCAGAAACTAGAAACCAGAAACTAGAAACTTTCAAACATTCAAACCCTCAAACCTTCAAACTTCGCTCTTCTGACTTGTCTCAGCTCTTGAAAAATGCTACAATTCTCTCGTTTAAGGGAAAGGACGAAAAATCGCATCGCCTGTAACTTCCATAACAAGCCCGCAGGGCGCGTGAAATCCAAGTTAGAAAAATTTTTGAAATTTTTTAACGGGCACTTGGAATTTTCTGCGCCGAGAGGGCTTTTATAGGGTTGAAGAGGACCTTAGGCCCAATGCGCAAAACCGCGCCGCGGCCGAGGTTCCGGCAAAGACGAAAGGAAGGCATGAGAGGATATGATCTGCGGAAGCGCAACAGAGAAAACGAGGACTTCCGACTTCAGACGTCGGACGTCAGCTGGACTGCGCGGGCGCTGCATGCGGCGGCCGCGCGGCGCGCGTGTCGCTAGAAGTCTGAAGTCCGAAGTCGGAAGTCTTGAAAACACGCGGGGACTGTCTCCGAGGAGGCTGTTGTTAACGCAGAGCCGCAGAGGCGCGGAGAGCGCAGAGGAGTACGCCTACCAGTACGACGACATCGGCAACCGGCTTTCCTCGCTCGACCTCGGCACGAACCGCACCTACACAGCAAACTTCCTCAACCAGTACACGCTCATCTCCAACCTCTGTGCCTCTGTGTCTCTGTGTGAGGAGTTCACGCCCACCTTCGACCTCGACGGAAACCAGACGCTCGTGAAGACCTCCACCGGCGTGTGGCAGGTCTCCTACAACGGCGAGAACAGGCCGGTCTCGTGGACGTGCGGCACGACGAACATAGTGATGGCGTACGACCGCATGGGGCGGCGCGTCCTCTCGCGCGAGACGGTGGGCGGCGCGGTGACGGACAGCAACTTCAGCTTCGTCTATGACGGCTATCTCTGCATCCAGCGACTAAACGCCACCACGAGGAACGTGAAGCTGATCTTCACGTGGGATCCACTTGAGAAGGTGGCCACGAGGCCGTTGATGGTGGAGAAGCCCGGCAAGTACAAGATACACGTCACGCACGACGGGAACAAGAACGTCTCGGAGCTCGTGTTCTTCTCGGGCGGCAGCGGCATCGCCGCGCACTACGAGTACGCGCCGTTCGGCGCGTTGACGGCATCGACGCGCAGCACCTCCGTGACCGCCTACGACTTCCGCACGTACAATCCCTTCCGCTTCTCCTCGGAGTACGCCGACGACGCGCTTGGCCTCGTGTACTACAACTACAGGCACTACAACCCGCTGGACGGCAGATGGACAAGCAGGGATCCTATTGCCGTCAGGTGGCATTTATCGTCAGGAGGGGTGTATTCTTTCTTGCTGAACAGAGGTGGTTCGATAGACGTGCTTGGTCTTTATTATTATGTTGTAGAGCGTGAATCTTATGGTCGAACTATAAATACAGTCATTGTCGAACCGAAATGTGTGAAAGACATGCGTAGCGGGTGTTGGACATTGAAGCAAGGAGAATTTAATCCGACAATCATAGTTGATGAATTTGGAAGATATACATTGACAAATTCGGAGGGGAGATGTTTTGTTGCTGTTTGCAAACGATTAGAGTCTGGCAAGCGAGCGACCCGTCAACATGAGGAGAAGCATGTAAAAATTGTCAAGGATGCTGTCGCAGGCTCAAACTCTAGGTATGGGTTGCCAAAGCGCTTTAGTTCAGAAATAAGTTGTAACGGTTATTATGAGACTATATCAGAAGGTTGGGAGAAGCCCGTGGTTAAGGCCAAGGAAGATCAGCAACGTCACACGGGCAAGGCACCTTCTTCAACCGACACTACATTTCAGGAAGAATATGATGCCGGCCAGTGTAAAATCGCGGAGGTACCCTGTGCCCACTAGGATGACAACGAGAATCTTTCTTGGCCTTGTGGCATTTCTCTTCCAAGGTTGTGCATCCATACCGCAAGAAGACGCTTGTTGGAACAACATTCAACGGCAGAAGATAATCCTTCAAGATGCCTCGTTGCAAGACCTTGGTGTTTTCGGAATGAACGTACTCAGGCTTAGGGCGACAAATACGTCTTGCGGCAACGTGTATGTCTCTAGGTGTTTCGCATCCTTGACGGTATATGAACAGCCAGAGTCCGAATGTAAAAAAGGATTTGCGCGCAAACAAACGTTTTGTTGCTTTGCACACGACGATAAGGACTATGTTCTTCTGCGTCCTGGTGCTGACACATACGTGAGTGGGATAATCGATGAAAGTCTGGCTGGATGTTTGCGGATATGTCAGGACTGTCTTGTCGTTGTGATGACAAAGTCAGAAGAAGGAATGGAGGAACCGTTGATGAGCAGAGTGACTTCAATTCGCTTGTCTCGTCCGCGCATCTGGTCAACAGCCTCAATCAGGGAGTCGCGAGGGGAATGTTCCTCACTGGGCACTGTCGGCGAAGCGGCCACAATGGCGCATGGATGCAGAGTGGGCGATTCCAAGATTCCTAGGCTGTTCAATGGCGGCGGAAGACAAAGGAGATGATTGATGGGACGATGGGGAATACCATTCGTGACCACGCAGATAACGATGCTGCTGGGAATGGCGAACGTCGAGGAGTCGGTGAGCGGACCACACTGGCAGCGCTTCTTCGACCTCTACTTCCCCGCGATGGCGAGCTACGCGGAACGGTTCGTCGGCGAGACGGACGCGGAGGACGTGGCCCAGTGCGCGCTGACGAGGCTCGTGAACGCCATCAGGCGCGGCAAGTACGAGAGACGGCCCGGAGCCAAGTTCAGATCAGAACTCAAGAAGCTCATAAGAAGGGAGGTCGCGCACTGGCGCCGCCACGAGAGGTCCCGCTCGCTCGGCCAGAGATTTGAGATGGACATCGAGAAGCTGCCGGTGTTTCGTCCGGACGCCGCCGCGGAGTTTGACGCCCAATGGCGCGCCGCCGCAGGCGATGCCGCCCGGCGGCATGTGCTCGACGAGACGGCCCTGCCGCCGTTGATGCGCCGCGCGTACGTGGAGTACGCCGTGAACGGAAGGCCAGCGGGCGAGGTGGCCCGCGAGCTCGGGGTGCGGCGCGGCTACGTGCTGCAGGCGAAGTGCCGCATCGACGCGCGCATCAGGAAGGTGGAGACGATGTATGAAGAATGAGGCAGGAGATCTACGCATGAACGGCGAATTGAGCGAGGGCGACATGCTGGGCGGATACCGCGTGACGCGTCCGCTGGGCAGGGGCGGAATGGGGCGCGTGTACGAGGCGGAGCACGTGAAGCTTGGCGTGAGGCGCGCGCTAAAGGTGTTCTCGCCCGACGCGCGCCACGCGGACGAGCTGAAGGCACGCTTCCTCGCGGAGGGACGCACCCTCGCGAACATGTGCCATCCCAGGGTGGTGGCGGTGCACGAGCTCGCGGAGGACGAATCCACAGGCGCCCTCTACCTCGCGATGGACCTCGTGCTCTCGCCCGACGGCACGCCGAAGTCGCTAGAGGACATGCGCAGGGAGGGCGTTGACGAGGAGCAGGCCGCGGCGTGGTTCGCCGACATCTGCGAGGGCCTCGACTACATCCACTCTCAGGGTGTGGCGCATGGCGACGTGAAGCTCGAGAACATGATGGTGGGTCCCGACGGGCGCGTGGTGATCACCGACTTCGGCATCGCGGGCGTGTTCGGCGACGAGCTGCGGAGCCGGGTGTTCGCCGACAATCTCGACGACTGGCAGAAGGCGCGGCTCCTTGGCTCGATGTGCTACCTCTCCCCCGAGCGGCTTATGGGCGGCGGGCCTGCGAGCGTTGAGGCCGACGCCTGGGCGCTCGGCGTTCTGATGTACCGGCTGATCGCGGGATTCTGGTTCAACCACGAGTCGCCGGCGAAGGACTTCGCGCTCCTCGAAGAATACGACTACCCCTGGTCAAAGGCGATGGCGCGCCTATGCGCGGTGGATCAGTCGCGGCGCCTCGTGGGCGGCAGGCTGCTGCCGGTCGCCGAGACGGTGCGCAAAGGTCCCGCGCGCAGACGCTGGAGAATCCGCGCCG
>JAFUDL010000093.1 GCA_017459225.1 Kiritimatiellia bacterium | reverse complement strand
TTGCGAAATTCTACGCTGACAATGGTTTTGTGTTGTTTGGATCGCGCAATGATGTTGAGAATGGCAAGCCAATCACATACGATCAACTCTTCCTCTTCTTAAAATGATCGCCATGCAAACGCCATGCGTAAGGACTTCGACCAGAACTGTACACAGGCGGCATGTGGCGAGCATGAATAACCATGAATGGTCATTAAGTGTCTCCAGAATAAGATAATGACCGATTATAACTTCAAGATGGACATTAAGTCAGAAGAATGATAACATAATGACCGTTTACAACCAAGAAGGTGTGTAATGATTGGCATAGCAGAAAAGGCAAGCCCATGAGAAACTACATCTGGAAATACAAGACGCCCGAGGGATTTGACGATCTCGTGATGTGCGGGGACGGCGAAGCGCTGACTGGGCTTTGGTTTGAGGGTTCGCGCGATGACGTGCACGAGGCGCGTGTGTGTGAAAGTCGCGAGACGCCGGTGTTCCACGATGCGCGCCGTTGGCTTGACGAGTATTTCGCGGGACATGATCCCGGCTTCATGCCCAACTATCGCATTGAAGGATTGACGCCGTTTCGTCAGGCGGTCATCGACGAGATGCTGCGAATCCCGTACGGAGCAACGGTCTCGTACGGCGACATCGCGAAGGCGATTGCGAAGAAGCGTCGAGGCAGGGTCTCGGCGCAGGCCGTTGGCGGCGCGGTCGGATGGAATCCGATCTGCATCGTCATTCCGTGCCACCGCGTTATCGGCGCGGACGGCAGCCTCACCGGCTACGGCGGCGGGTTGGAAAACAAAGTATCGCTCCTTGAGCATGAGGAAATGTGGCTGAGGTGAAGTTTTCCTTGCCGATGTGTTTAATTTCATTATAATGAATATTTCTTGAAGATTGCCCTTGCACGGCGGCAAAAAAAGGCGTATAATTCATTTCGATGAATAAATCAGAGATAGGAACGGCGATTGCGGCGAGGCGCGATACGCTCGACATCACGCAGGCGAGGCTTGCAAAGTTGAGCGGTGTATCGGTGCATACTCTTTCCAATCTAGAGACGGGCGAGGGCAATGTCACGCTCGATACGCTTCTCAAAGTTGCCGACACCGTGGGTTTCAAGGTGAGGATTGGCGTATGAAGAGCGGAACGGTGTATTACCGCGACATCCCGGCTGGGACGCTCGTCAAGGACGCGGACGGCTATCTCTTCCGCTATGATCCGCTCTACTTCGCGGATGCTGCAATGCCTGACATATCGGCCACGCTACCCAAGACGCAGCGCGAGTACCGCTCGAAGGCATTGTTCCCGTTTTTCTTCGGGCTTCTCGCGGAGGGTGCGCAGAAGGAGCGCCAGTGCCGCGAACTGCACATCGACGAGAACGACCATTTTACGCGACTCCTCGAGACGAGCGCATACGGGGCAATAGGAGCGGTGTATGTTAAGGCTTGATTTCTCGACTTCCGACCTGAACCTCCCGGTGAACAGGGACAAGACGCGCCGCGCGTCAATATCCGGCGTGCAGGACAAGGTTCAGCTTAAGCGCGTTCGCGGCGGATTCGCCGTTGTGGAGTCCGGCGGCGACTATATTCTGAAACCCGTTCCACGCAACACATACGCGGAACTTGCGTCCGACATCCCGGCGAATGAATCGCTGACGATGGACATTGCGGAGAAGGTGTTCCGCGTCAGGACGGCTGAGCATGAGCTTGTGGAGATGAAGGACGGCGAATACGCATATCTCACACGGCGTTTCGACCGGCGCGGCGGCGAGCGCGTGCAGCAGGAGGACTTCTGCCAGCTTGCAGGACGCTCGCCCGAGACGCACGGCGAGAATTACAAGTATGACGCAAGCTACGAGGAACTGGCCGGTCTGGTGCGCCGGTTCTGCCCGGCTTTTGCTGTGGAGAATCCCAAGGTTTTCTTTCTCGTCCTCTTCAACTACGTGTTTGCCAACGGCGACGCGCACCTCAAAAACTTCTCGCTCTACCGGAGTGAACAGGGCGACTACGTCCTCACGCCTGCGTACGACCTCCTGAACACGGCGGTGCATTTTCCCAACGAACCGACGGCGACGGGGTTGGACTTCTTCGCCGACGGACATTTTACGCCGTCATACGAGATGCTTGGCTTCTATTCGTCTGCGGATTTCATAGAACTTGGTGCGGCGTTCGGCGTCATGAAGGCCGAGGTGCGCGAAATGATTTCGCTTTTCCACGCGCACAGAGACGAGGTCGCGCAGATGATTGAGACATCTCGTCTTTCCGACGAGGCGAGGTCGCGCTACATCTTCCGCTTCCATGACAGGTTGAAGGCAATCGCGCAGTAGATGGAGGAACTTGAAGAGATGAATACGCGAATTGTGTGTGAAGGGACAGAAGGTATCGAGTGATGAATCGGCTCTTCGAGAAGGTGTTTGCTGACAAGCGGGCGGAGGAGGCGCGCGAGGCGGGAATCTATCCGTATTTCCATCGCCTCGAGTCGCGCCAGGACGCTGTTGTCGTCATGGAAGGCAAGCGCCGGATCATGCTCGGCTCCAACAACTACCTCGGACTGACGTCGTGTCCGGAGGTCATGGAGGCTGCCATCAAGGCGATTGAGAAGTACGGAACGGGTTGCTCCGGCTCGCGCTTCCTAAATGGCAACCTCGATCTGCATCTTGAACTCGAGCGAGAACTTGCCGGCTTCATCGGCAAGGAAGCCGCCATCACGTTCGGAACAGGTTTTCAGACGAACCTCGGCGTGATCAGCGCGCTCGTGGGACGCCACGATTACCTGATCTGCGATACGGAAGACCATGCGAGCGTCTATTGCGCCGCGCAGATGAGCTTCGGCAAGATGCTGCGTTATCGCCACAATGATATGGAATCCCTTGAACGGCGTCTCGCATCTGTGCCGGACGGCGCAGGGCGCCTTGTCGTCGTCGATGGCGTGTTCTCGGTCGGCGGCGACCTCGCCGATTTGCCGTTGATCTGCCGGCTCGCGAAAAAATACGGCGCGGCCGTGATGGTCGATGACGCGCACGGACTCGGCGTCATCGGGAAGGGTGGACGCGGCACGGCCTCGCATTTCGGCCTCGACGTGGATGTGGATCTTGTCATGGGCACGTTCTCGAAATCGCTTGCCTCACTCGGCGGTTTTGTGGCGGGCCGGCGTGATGTCATCGACTACCTGCGCCATTCCTCTTTCCCGTTCGTGTTCTCCGCCGCCGTCACGCCGGCAAGCGTGGCGACGGCGCTCGCGGCGCTACGTCATCTCAAGGCACATCCAGAACTGCCGGAGCGGTTGCGCGGCGTTTCCGATTTCGCGAGAAAGGCGTTTGCGGAGCGCGGAATCCCGCTGGTTGATTCCGCCAAGGACGGCATCACGCCGATTCTGCCGATTCCGACAGGCGGGACGATGGAGACATGCATCGCCGCGAAGAAGATGTTCGACGGCGGCGTGTTCGTCAATCCGTTCGTTCCGCCAGGTGTGCCGGAGGGACATTCGCTCATCCGCACGAGTTTTATGGCGACTCACACGAATGCGCTTGTCGAAGAAGCTGCCGACGTAATAGCAGAGGCGCTCAAATGCTGAAGTTTCTCTACTACTACCTCCGCTCAATGCGGCTCTACTACGGTTTCGTCACCGCGACAACCGTGTTGGTGGGGCTGTGCCTCGTGCGGTTCGGCACCGGGGGGGCGGGGGCGTGGACGGTACGCGACGCCGCGCTCCTAGCGATGGGCTTCCTCTCATGGGGCTTCAACCAGATATTCAGCGATTGGTGTGACAGGAACGAGGACGCGATCAACGCACCGCACCGCCCGATGGTGACAGGCGAACTGAAGCCGCTTCCGGCGTTTGCGGTTTCTGTAGCAGGGCTCGCCGCCATTGCGGTTGTTGGGTATTTGATGTCGCCTTGGACGCTTGCATTCCTCGCGCTTGGCGGGGCGCTGAATATCGCATACTCGCTCCTGAAACGTGTGCCAGTATTGAATTGCCTTGTTTACGCCTGCGCCATTTCGTGCTGTGCGCTGTTCGCGATCGCCGGCATGGCGAAACGCTGCCCGACGCTGGACGAGTTCGGATTTGTCGCGGCTTGGATCATGCCCGTCCATTTTCTCATGTGCCACAACAGTTATTACAAGGATGTGAAAGGTGACCGCGCGGCGGGTGTACGGACGCTCCAGACGCTCTGTCCGTCAGTGGCGTTGGTGCTTTCTGATTCCATGGTTTTTCTAGCTGTTGTACTGTCGGGGTTTACTGCCATTCTGAACGTGCGTTTTCTTGTGTTTGCCGTGCTTGTTGCCGTGTTGGCGGTAGCATTCCATCTTGCCGTTTCGCGTTCACGCTTTCATCGCGCGACGTGTTTGAACTGCCAGCTCTGCGTTCTCTTGCTACATTTCCATTTTTTTAAAGCGTCATGGCCGTATGCCGTCGTCTCACTTATTGCCATCCAGCTTCTCTTCCTCTGGTACAACGATGAAAAGGAATGAGAACATAACGGGCTTTCGGAAGTTTCTCTTCTACGTGCGCATGTCGCTCGCGTGCGCGTGGCGGTACTGGCGGTATCCAGCCGCACTCATGAAGGCGTCGCAGCTGACGCGCATTTTCTTCAAGCACAAGCTCAAGCGACTTGCCAGCGGCGAATACAAGCTCGACTTCTATCTGCCGCGTTATCCGTCGCAGGCGTTCTTCACTGCGCTAGAGGATAAAGTCATCTGCCGTCCGCCGTGCCCCGTCAGTGTCGTTCTCTCGATTTCAAAGGCATGTGCGTATAAGTGCCTGCATTGTTACCAGCGCACGGACGATCCACACGAACTGCCACTTCCCGTGCTCATTGAGAACGTCCGCAAGATGCGCGACTTTGGCATCGTCGCATGGGCTGTCGAAGGCGGAGAGCCGCTTCTCCGCTTCGAGCGTCTGGAGGCGGTTCTCGCGGAAATCGCGGGGCTGGAGGTGTGGGTAAACTCGACGGGACACGGCGCGACGCCGGAGAAGATCCGCCGCCTCGCGGAATTGAAGGTGACGGGCGTGATGTCGTCCATTCACTCCGTGGACGAGAAAGCGCACGATGCATTCACGGGCGTTGTGGGATCGTGGCGCCGCGCGCTCGATTTCCTGCACGACTGCCGAGAGGCGGGAATGCTTGTCGGATTCAATACGGTGTTGACAGACCCCGAAGTTGTTGACGGCGGAATCGACCGCATCATGGC
>JAFUDL010000092.1 GCA_017459225.1 Kiritimatiellia bacterium | reverse complement strand
CGGCCGCGCTCGTGATCGTGTTCTCCAGCAAGGTGGGCGGCGAAGTGCCTTACCGAATCGACAAGTATCTCCTCGGCCTTCTCGCGCTGTTCGCGGGTGCGGGAGTATATCTGATGCTGCGCCGCCAGGTGTCGCTGATTCTAGACATGCTGTTCCCGAAGTCCAATCTTCGCACGGGAATCTGCATGGGCGCGTTCGGCGTCGCCGCCTTCGTGGCGGCCACGCTGCTCACGCTGTGCCTCTGCGACAAGGGCTTCGCCGGAGGCGTGGGGATATTCTCCATCGCGCCCGCCACCGGCGAGATGCTGTCAAAGGGTCTTGCAGTCGTTCCGTCCGCCGCAGCCGTGAGCACGTTCAAATGGCTGATGTTCGGCGCTTTCCTGCTGTTCGCGACGGAGTTCGCATTGAGGCTGTGCGACCTGATGGATCTGCACATACCGGTTCTGGAGGACAATATCTCGCATGTTGAGACTAAGGCCGACCTCGACGACGTATCCCAGCAGTGGCTCATCGCGGTTGGCGCCTGCTTCGCCCTGATGTCGCTCTTCCTCGTGGCGCTCGCGAACGTCAGGGGCGACATCCAGGACGGCTTCATCCAGAAGGTGAAGTTCATTTCGTCCCACGGCATGTTCGCGCTCTGGATCGGCTATGGTCTAGCCGTCGGCCTCGTGGTCGCGAACCGGCTCATGAAGCTGTGCTTCCGCGAGAACGAAGCCGTCCGCAAGGCCGTGTTCTGCGTCCTCTGCGTCGCGGCCGCATGCGTGGCGCTCATTCCGGTGTATGAGAACTACACCAACGACAGGCTCGTGTTCGAGATGGGCTCGGCAGAGCAGAACGGACACACCTTCGGCTGGCAGTTCGGCAACTACCAGCTGCGCGGCGCGAACGCGATACGCGAGGAGCTCTCGCCGGACGAGGAGCCCCTTCCCAACCCGATGTGGCCCGAGGAGATGGAGCCATCCTCGATCTTCTTCGGCGGCACCGATCCGGGGCGCTTCGTGCCAACATACATGATCTACTCGGCAATGGTGCGCCCCGACGTGTACCTCATCACGCAGAACGCCCTAGCCGACGACACCTACATGAGCGTCGAGCGCGACCTGTACGGCGACGAGATATGGATCCCCTCCAAGGAGGACAGCGCCGAGTCGTTCAACATCTACGTCTCCGAGGTCCACAGCGGCAAGCGCTCCGCCAACGCCGACCTCAAGATCGAGAACGGACGCGTGCAGGTGACGGGCGCGCTCGGCGTCATGGAGATCAACGGCATCCTCTCGAAGATGATGTTCGACCACGAGCGCCTGCGCCACGCGTTCTACGTCGAGGAGAGCTACGTCATCCAGTGGATGTACCCTTACCTCACCCCTCACGGCCTCGTGATGAAGATCAACCCCGAGACCAACAAGCTCAACTCCACGATCGTCAAGAACGACATGGAGTTCTGGGACTGGTACCAGCGCCGCCTTCTGCGCGACAGCGCGTTCCGGCGCGACTTCCCCGCGCAGAAGAGCTTCTCGAAGCTGCGCGCCGCAATCGCCGGCCTCTACGCCAACAACGGCCTCTACACCATGGCTGACCAGGCGTTCCGCGAGGCCGTGCTGCTCTATCCCGCCTCGCCCGAGGCCACCTTCCGCTACATACAGGAAGTGCTGCTGCCCATGCGCAAGTGGGATTCGGTCAGAGACCTCCTCGACTACACCGACCGCGTGGATCCAAACAACAAGCGCACAAGCCAGATGAGCCACTACCTGCAGAGTCTCATAGGCGTCTCTACGCAGATCGACGGTCTCACCGCCAAAGCCGCCAAGGGCCCTCTTTCCGCCGCAGACAGCATAAGGCTGGCACAGTGCTACCAGAAGGTTGGCCAGAACGCACGCGCCCTCGAGACGACGCGCAATACGATACTCTTGCCCGACGCCCAGGACTTCGACGTTCTGTTCCTCGCCGCCCACATCTTCTCGACATGCGGAATGCGCGGCGACGCCGCAACCACAATGCAGCGCGCGCTCGGCCTCATGCCCGACAATCTCGATCCCTACTACCGCCGCGCAATGGCTAAGATCTTCATGGAAGGAGGACTCAACGCGGAAGCCGAATCAACGCTGAACGCGCTCCTCCAGATCCAGCCCCGGGATGCGGACGCTCTCCTAGACCGGGCAATAGTGCGCGACAACCTAGGCCAGACGCAGGCCGCGATGGGCGATCTGGTTTCGGCAAGTCAGATCAACCGGGAAGTGTTCGAAAAACGCATCCGGTCCAGCGAAAAGCTGGTGAGGCTCATGGAGATGGTGAGGCGGCTCATGTCCCGCCAGCCTCAGCAGCCATCGTCATCGCCCCTGCTGCCCGCAGGCTACTGAGCGGGACGCGGCAATGTTCTTCGACCGCACATTCCACCCCGACGAGGCAAACCAGGCCTTCACGGTGGGTAGGCTGCTCGAAACGGGCAGCTACGCCTACAAGCCCACCGATCACCACGGCCCCACGCTCTACTACGCCGCCGCGCCCCTGCAGCGGGCGTTTGGCCACAACACCACCGCAGAGCTGGACGGCACCCTTCTCAGATGCACGCCTCTCATCTTCGGCGTGCTGGCGCTCGTATTCGGCGCGCTCGCCATCCGCAGGCTGATGCTGAAGGACGGTCTCTCGCGCGCCGCATCGTGGCTTGTGCCGGCCCTCTTTGCCGTCACGCTCGGCACATCTCCGATGTTCGCGTTCTTCGCCACGGACTTCATCCAGGAGACGCTTCTAGCATCGTTTTTCATGATGTCCTTCTGGTCCGTCGTCGAATATCTCGTAAATTCG
>JAFUDL010000091.1 GCA_017459225.1 Kiritimatiellia bacterium | reverse complement strand
GATCATCGTCTCCACGACGCGCGACAAGGTGGACTTCGACGAGCGGCAGAGCGCCGCCACCTCGTCCAGCTTGCCGGCCTTCCAAAGGTCGATCACATCGGCGGTGAAGCCGTCCGGCACGACCTTGGACCTTCGCAGGTTGAAGAAGCGTTCGAGCGCGCAGCCAATGCCGAGGATGGAAAGCAGCGCTATGAAGTACATCGTGTTGCCGCCCTGCCGCCAGTAGAGCTTCCACTGGTCCACGCCAGAGATCTCCTTCGGCGCCTCGGCGGCTGGCGCGTCAACCCCTGCGGACGATGCGGCCACCGCGGCGGGCGCCGCGTTCGTCGCGGCCTCCTGCGCGAGAAGGCCCTTCATCCAGACGGCGCCGGCAAGCGCGAGCACGACAACGAATATTTGCGTTTTCATGAACGAAAGTATACCACACGCCGTCGGATTTGTCACGCGAGGCAACGCGCTCTTGCCTGCTCCGTGGCTATCTCGAGGCGGCAATTTTTATCACAAGGGCACACGACGGCACGAGGTTCTCATAGCGCGCCGCAAGCGAATGCATCCGCCCGTTCGCACTTGCGCCATGAACGCTCGCGCCGCCAGCAATCTCAAGCCATGCGGACTCGGCGCCGTCCATCCTGTACTGCACCCTTGTAGCGTCGCCGTCACGCGCGAGCTCCACCTCCACCGCCACCGGCACGTCAACCTTCGCCTGCGAACCAGGCAGCCGCCGCCATGCGTTGGATCCGCCGCCGCCCTTCGCGAGCACCCAGTAGTTTGTGGCCGACCCCTCCCACACCGCAGTCACCGCCGCAGCCGCCTCGGCAGGCACGGGCGGCGGCTCGGAGAGCGGCAGGAACTCCATCGTCATCGCCACCACCACGTTCGTCTCGGCAACGTCAACGGCGCGGTCCGCATCGAAATGAAGCGGCGTGCCGCCCGCGCTTCCCGCAAGCGCGCCGCCGGCGAACGTTCCGTCCTGGGCATTGCGCCAGGTGCCGCCGAACATTGAATCCGCATGCGGCCATCCGTCCGCAACGCCGCCGTCGAACCAGCCGCGAACAGCGCCTGTGCGGCGCGGCCGCCAGTTGTCGGCCGGTGCCTTTGGAAGCCCCATCGCCGCGAGAATCGTGTCGCGGTAGATGCGCGCCGAGAAGTCGTTGCAGTGGTTGATGTTGTTGCCAGTCATGTCGCGGAAGCGCTTGCGCGCAAGCACCGCAGCATGCATGGTGTTCACGTTCGCGCAGCCGATGCGCGCGAATCCGGCGGCGCGGAATTTATCGGCGAGCGCGTACAAGGCCTGCTCGTACTGCGGAAAGAGCGTGCCGCGCGAAGCGAGGCTCGTCGTCTCGAGGTTTGGCACCATCGGAGGCACCAGCATCACCGTTGCGTTCGGCAGGGCCGTGTGGACGGCGTTCACCATCGCCTCGTGCTTGGCGGAATAGTCGGCGGCGGAGAGCGAGTCGTTCATTCCGAACGCGATCAGCACGAAGTCTGGCGCGTAGTCGATCACCCTAGACTGGATGTTGTCTAGCCCCCACTGCGTGTTCTTGCCGCCCACGGCCGTGTTCACGTACTCAAGGCCGGCATTGCCGGTAGCCTCCACGATGCCGTCGTGCACCTGCTTCGGCCAGCCGGGGATGTAGGGTTCGAAGCCGATCATGCCGGACGAATTGGCCGCAGTCGTTATCGAGTCGCCGTAGAACAAAGCCTTCCCGCCCTGGCGAGCGGCGAACTCTTCAAGCATCGGCGCGAACGCGGCGGCGTCGCTTCTCGGCTGCGGACCATCCCACGTGTCCGAATGCCGGTACGTAACGCACACCTGGTGGAGCGATATCTCGCTCCCCTCCGAGAAGAACACATACGCCTTGCCGGGCACGTTGCAGGCGAACCTTCCGCTCTCTGGGTACCATTCCGCCTCGGTGTAGTACGGCATGCGCGTGTTCGCGGTGGGACGTATCGTGTGAGTGGCAGCGTCGAACGTCCAGTCCACTCCCTGCTCGTACTCGGTCTTCAAGTCGAAGCTCTTGACGGAGATTATCTCATCGGCCTTGTACATGAGCGGCGCCGCGTCGTCCGTGCCCATGAAGAGAACGGTCTCGTTCGTCATCACGTTCCCCGTGAAAAGCGGCGGCACGCGGGGATCTACGGCCGATGCGGCGATGGCGGCAGCTGACGCACACAATGCAAGAATCAGCTTCATCAATCAACTCCCTTCCATCAGTGCACGATTATAATCACGCCGCTACAGGCATACAACCCGTCGTCGCGCACCATGAGAGCGCGGCCCATCGACTTCGACTGCTCGTCGAGCGTGAAGCGCACTGCCTCAGGCGCGTTGCCGGCGCCCCAGTCCACAACCTTGCCGGACCAGTGAGCACGCGAACGGACATCAAGTGTCACCGTTGCGCCGGACGCGAACGTGACGCGGTTCAGCCCCGCCGTGAAGGCCGAGGTTGTGCTCCATGCTCCGGTGCGTCCGTTCAGGTCGAGCGTGGAGCCGTCCATCATCGTGCATCCGTAGAAGTAGTCGGTGGCCGGCGTGAAACGTCCGTAGACGCTCATTCCGCCCGTGCCGTTGTTTGAGTCGAAGGTGCAGGCGGCGTAGTAGTCGTCAACGTCCACATGCCCCCCGAGGTTCAGCGCGCTCTCCACGCGAAGCGTCGCGCCGCGCGCATTTACCGCGGCGTTTGCGCGCCAGCATCCACTGCCCTTCAGCCACATGACGCCGTTCGTGATCGAACCTGCGTTGTTGAAATGGAGCGTCTTGCCCATGGTCTCGACGGAGAGCGTCTTGCCGCCAAGGTCAAGTAGGAGAGGCACCACATCGTAGAACGTAGTGTTGTACGCCGTCTCGATCACTGAATCAGCCGTGAGCTTCACAGTGCCGAAGCTTCCGCTGCTCGTGGCCATGTCGTAGCCGGTGTTTCGCAGCGTGCCGCCGGCCATGGTAGTGGTGTAGGTGCGGTAGTCGCAGTTGCCCTTGAAGTCGAACACGCCGCCCGGCTCAAGCACGATGTCGCTTCCGGACTTGCCGAAGTAGCCCTTCGTTGCGATGTAGATGTAGATCGCTCCACCGCCGCCGCAGGTCACAGTATTCACGATGCCGCCCGCGATGCGCGTGCCGCCCGTATACGTCTGCCCCATGCGGTTCACCGTCAGCGTGCCAGCGCCTTCCTTGACGAGCGCCAAGGTGCCGGAAAGCGCCACCGACTCGGCCAGCGCCTTCTGCCCCTCCGCGACGTCGACATGCAGGCGGCCTGGATTTCCGGCCTCAGTCACAACGGGGCCCGCAACAAGTTCCGTGCCAGTGCTGCTCGTGAACAAGTCGCCGCTCACCCTGTCGAGAAGGCCCACCTTGCCCGTCTTCGCATGGCGCACCGGCACGAGGTCACGCTTCAGACCGCCGCCCTTCGTGATCTTGAAAGAATGTAGCCTGTAGCGTCCGCCTCTTTCATGGTTGGCGTCGTCGGCAAGGTCGAAGAGCGCAAGCTCCGTGTTGTCGCTGTTCGTGAGATCCACCGCCTTGCTGCCGAGCGAGGCGCCGGTTGCCGCATTCACCGCGGCCACCGTGCCATTGGGCGATGTGCCGGGCGTCACCGTGATCCTGTACCGCATTCCGGCGGCCTGGGCGCAGAATATCGTTCCGGCGCCAAAGAAGTAGATTTGATTGTTCGCGAAGATCATGAGGTAGCGCTTTGAAGCCCATGACTTGCAGCCGAAGATAGTGCGGTCCTGCTCTCCCGCGGCGGGAAGAGTGAAGTCGATCTCAACCGCGGTGTCGGTGGAAGGCACGATGCCGGTCTTGACCATCTGCGTTCCCGTTGCCTCGACGTATTCGAGGCGGTCGTATTCGTCAGTTGAATCGGTGGCGGTGCCGATGCCGTAGAGTCGTGAAAGCGAGAGGTCGCGTCCGGCGAGATCGACCGTGCCGTCGATCGCGAGCGTACCGAAGCGGCGCCAGTCGGCATTGGACGCCAACGTGCAGCTGCCGTCAAGGGCAAAGCGCACATTGGCGTCCACCGTTCCCGTGAAGCCCGCGAGCGCGGCCTCGCTTGCCGCCTCCACGCGCAGCGAGCCGATGCCGATCGAACCAGTGGCTGTGCCCGCGGCAAACGGCGATTCGTCGCTGACGTGCATCGTGCCATCGAGCCTGTTCACGAGGCCGATATCGCCCGTCGCGGGATTGCGCGCCGGCACGAAGTCGAAGCGCATTGCCTCATCCTGCCATACCTTGAATGAATGCATCTTGAACTTACCGCGCTGTGTGCTGCCGGTGATGCCGCAGATGGCGAGCGCTGCGTTGTCGTCGTTGTTCATCTGCACGTCCTTGCTGCCGACCAGCGTGTCGGTGGCGTCGTTCATGAGAACCGACTTCCCGCCGGCGACCACGAACCGGTATCTGGTGTTCGTGGCAAATGTGCCAACGACGATGGTCTTGCCGAAGAAATACCAGTTGTTGTTCTGGCACATGCACAGAAAGCGGTAGTTGTTCCAGTTCTTTGTGCCGAAGAGAGTGAGCGCCGAGTTGTCGGTGGGAGTGGCGACCACTTCGACGGCCGTGTTGGCGTTGGGGACGAGATCGGTGACGATCCGCTGCGCGCCGTTGGCCTCGATGAAGTCGAGAACCTCATAGCTCTTGGAGTCGACAACGCGTCCCGCGCCTGCGATCGCGGCCACGCGCAGGGTGTGTCCGTTCAGATCGAGCGTGGCGCCCTCTCCGATCGTCACGACGCCCTGACCGCGCCAGTCGGCGTCGGCGTCCAGCACAGCGTCTTCAACAATCGCCACATCTGCCCGAAGCGCGAAAACGCCGAAAATTGCGCAAAGCACGGCGATGACTGCAGCCGTCTTCCCACCTGATTTGGTCATTACGTTCATTTCGTAATCCTCTTTTCTTTCAATTTGCGGTGAAAATTTTAACCCACCCGCCGTGAAAAGTCAATGGCTTACAGTAGGGCGGCCATTACGGCGTCGCACACTTCGAAGCCCCGGGAGGTGGGCGCGAAGACGCGGGGAGACGTCTCGCGAAGCACGCCTTCGTTCTCAAGGGAAGAAAGCGTCTCGAGCCATGAAGGAATGCGCGGGGCGAGGATGGGCCAGCGTTTGGCGGCGAAGTCCAGATCAAGGCCCGAAGCCGTACGCAGCGAAAGAAGCGCGCGTTCTACCGCGTCCTCCTCTGCGGCAACGGCGCGTCGTTCGTAGCCAGAGGCGAAGCCGACGGTGCGCGAAAGGCCCTCGCGCCCGTGGGCGCCTTCGCCGATGCCAACGTAGTCCTCGCCGCGCCACACGGCGAGGTTGTGGCGGCATTCGAAGCCGGGCCGGGAGAAGTTTGACACTTCGTAGCGGACGATTCCGGCGGAAGCGAAGGCGGCGCGTGCGGCATCCGCCTGTTCAAGCGCCGCGTCGTCGTCCGGAATCTCCACCTCGCCGCGTCGCGCCATGAGGTCGAGACGCGTATGCGGTTCGCGTATGAGCGTGTAGCAGCTCACGTGCACGGGCTCGAGGGCGAGCGTGCGCTCAAGGGTGGCGCGCCAGGCTGCAGCGGATACGCGAGGCCATCCGGCGATGAGGTCGATGCCCGCGTTCGGAAACGCGCGGCGCGCGCG
>JAFUDL010000090.1 GCA_017459225.1 Kiritimatiellia bacterium | reverse complement strand
GAAAGCCGCCATCTTGGCGGTCCGCTCTGGGAACGCTCTCATCGCTTCGGCGTATGGTATGCGGCTCGGCGGGACGCCTCGCCCCACCACGGGAAGCGGCAGACGCCACCTATGCCGGGACGATGGCCTTCACGCCGACGGGGTTGTCGACGATTTCGAAGAGATACGACTTCTGCGACGGATTGGCGTCGTCCACGAGAAGACGTGTGGCAACCTTCCGTCGCTCTGCGTCAAACACGTGCCCTACGTCCACGCAGCCGATGTGTCGCCCCCACGCAATCATCTTCCGTCCGTTCCGGTCGTCACCGAAAAGCTCAACAATGCATTTCATGCGGCCTCGGTTCTGCCGATATTTCCCTTGTACTTGCCAATGTTCATCCCTCCCATGCACCATGTACGGCTAGTTACACCATTTTGCAAAGCTCGACCATGGACAATCTCTCCAGCATCTTGCAGAAGCGCTCGCCAGGCAGTCCGTTGGACCGATAGAAGTTCAACACTTTTTCAACAAACGCGAGAACGCTCTCCTCATCCGGCAGAAGCGACGGCACTTCGCGCCCCGCCGCGCCGGTGCGCCCCCAGTGTCCGCCAAGAAATATCCTGTAGCCGCGTCCTCCGCCTGGCAGCACCGCGCCCACGATGCCGATGTCGTTCAAGTTGGGCTTGACGCAGTTGTTGGGGCATCCCCCAACGCCGATCTTGAACTTAGCCGGAAGCGTCACGTCATGCCACCCTTCGTAGAACCTCCGGTGAATCTTCTCGGCAAGCGAAAAAGTGTCGATCAGCCCATGCGGACAAAGCGTCCCCTTGCAGGCGACGACCGGTCGTACGCGCGGCCCCGTGCCTCCCACGGAAAGCCCTACCGCCGCAAGCGCCGCCTCAAACTCCTCGACCATCGACGCAGGAACGCCAGGCACCTCCACTGACATGCGCGACGTCAACACCACTTCGCCGCGCCCAAACCGCTGTGCGGCAGCGGCAAGCGCCTGCATCTGTTCGGCTGTCACTTTCCCGTTCACCGTGACGACTCTTGCCGATAAGGTGTCGCCACCCTTGTTGAGGAGCCATCCACGCCCCTTCAATGTCTTGATTTCTTCGTTTGTCATTCCACCTACTTCCTCTTTTTACGGTATTTACCTGCGTCTGGCGCCTCAAGTGGTTTCGAGAGGTAGTGCCAGCCATGCCTGAACTTGCCGCCCTTTAGCTGGCCATCCACGACGGAGTAGGCTCGCTTTGTGCGGCGGATGGCGCTGTTGCAGTTGCCGTCCATCGTGTATAGCGTGCCGTCTGGGTAGCGGTCGATGACGGAGATGAAGTGGCCTTCTAGCGCGATCACGTCGCCGGCCTGGATTTCGGATGCGTCGTCGAACTGCTTGCCCGCGTTGAAGTTGTGCGCGTCGAAGAGATACTTCGCGAAGTCGGTGACGAAGGCGGCGCAGCCGCCGTTGCCGCTGCGAACGAGCAGGGGGTGCGTGGAATTGTCCCAGTGGCGTCCCGGCTGGTATGGATCTTCCCCGATCAGATCTTCGATGCGCTCATGGTAGTAGCGCTCGTTCTCGCTCTCGCCGAATGGATGCTCCTCGCGCACGAACACGAGGCGCGCGGCCACATTGTGTTCGCCGAGTGAGTAGCTGCGCATGCCGAGGCAGAGAAGCTTGAAGACGTATTCGTCCCTGCCGTGCGCGGACTTCTTCACCCGCTTTTCGCCTAGCTTCCAGGCGTCCTCCTCCACGCGCATGCACCCGACAAGAGCCGGCTTCGCGTAGCCGTTCGCGCGGTACAGAAGGCAGCGCACGCCGTCCGGCGCCTTGTACTCGGCAGGCGGCTGCACCTTCACCTGCGAAAAGTCGAGGACGTCCTCGATCCTGAACCATCCGGTGAGATAGTCACCGCCACGCTCTCCAACTGGATATGCGAGCTGCACCACCTTCTTGTCATCGGAGATCGCGAGCAGCACCAGCTCGTCTCCCGCGATGTTCACCGAGAGATTCTTCGTGTACGTGCGCTTCTTCTCGGAGACGAGCGGGAACGCCTTCGTCGCCTTGGGTTTCGCCGGCATGGCGTAGAAGGAGAGCGGCATGTGCTCGGCGAGGTTCGCAAGCACTGCTGGCGGTACGGCACCGCCCGCCAGCATCGCAGCGCACGCAGCGGCGGCGAGCAGAGCGAGTTTTGTGGAAGACGTCTTCATGGCGTTCTCCTTATGTCTTTTGCGCCTTAGCCCTTAAGCACACTCTCGAAGTTGAGTCCGTAGCGGCGAAGCTCGTCCGGAAGGTTGTACTTGCCGCGGGCGAACGGCTTCATCAGCTTCTTCGCCTCTTCGCTGCCGGGCTTCTCCTCGGCGGCGCACCACGAGACGGACGCGCCCTCCTTCTTGCCGCGGCCAAGCTCCATGCACATCTGCCCGAGGCAGCATGCGGTGGACGACCTCTGGGCCGCCTCGGCGTTGGTGACCGTGAAAGACGGATCGTCCTTTCTGATTGCCTCGAGCCAGTTCTTCCAGTGGTCGCCAGACGTCGCAAGCGGAATCTTTGGATTCGCGATCTTCTCGAGCAGGCGATTCTTCGAGGCCATGAGCGGCTGCATCTTGCCGTTCGCGGGAACGTCGGGGTCGCTGGGCGTCACCTTCACCGCGCCGCGCATGCAGTAGAGCCACTCGCCCTTCTCGCCGATGAACTTCACGCCCATGGGGAACTTGTTGCAGACGTGCAGCTCGGTCTTGCCGCCGTTGTAGGAATAGTGCAGATCGTAGGTGGTGTGCACGTTCCAGAGGCGTCCGCCGGAGGTGTCCATCCACTCGCACGTGCCGCTCACGCTCTCAGGGCCAGAAGCGTCCTTGCCTAGGCCCCACTGCGCAATGTCGATGTGGTGCGCGCCCCAGTTGGTGATCATGCCCCAGCCGTAGGGGGCCATCTGGATCCAGCCGGGACGATCCCCGATGCGCTTGAGGTTCTGCGTGTGGACGCGCGTCCAGTTGTACGGCGTCACGTCCGCTCCCGGCGTGGGACCAAGCCACATGTCGTAGTTCAGGTTCTCGGGCACCGGCTCGACCTTCGAGCTGCCACCCGCCTTGTCGAGGCCGATTCCCACTTCAACTCGGCGGATATCGCCGATGCGCCCGTTGCGCACGAGCTCGCACACGCGGTGGAACTGCTCCACGCTGCGCTGCCACGAGCCCACCTGCACTACGCGCCTCTTCATCTTCGCGATGTTTGCGATGAGACGGCCCTCGGTGATCGTCTGGGCGAAGGGCTTCTGCAGCCACACGTGCTTGCCGGCGGCGAGAGCCGCGCAGGCGACTAGCGCATGCCAGTGGTCGGGCAGACAGATCTCAACCGCGTCAATAGAAGGATCGGCGAGAAGATCGTGGTAGTCGGCGAACGCCTTCACCGCGGCGTTCTCCTCCTTGAGGAGCTTGCGGTAGCGTCCCTTCACGTAATCCACGCCGTGCTTGAGGCGCTTAGAGTCTAGGTCGCACACAGCCGTGAAACGGCAGAGGTCGGTGTACTTGATCGCGAGCGGGATGTCCATCGTGGTCGAGATGCGGCCGATGCCGATCACGCCCACGTTCACCTTCTCGTTTGCCGCGAAGCGGCGCACGCTGCCGGCGAAGGCGGAGGGGAACAGGAATGGCGCAGAAAAGGCGGCAGATGCCGCGAGGAAACTGCGACGTGAGGTCTTCATGGTTTGTGCTCCTTTGGGTTTCGTTGTGAATCGTGTTCCGCGTCAGCGGCGGGCGGCTATTCGGACGCCTTGAGCTTGATGACCTGGCCCACCTTGAGGTTGGCCATCGTCTTCTCGTCCACGCCGTTGAGCTTCGCTATCTCGGCGGGCGTGCTGCCGCACTTGCGGGCGAGGTGGGTAAGATTGTCTCCCGCCTTAACCGT
>JAFUDL010000089.1 GCA_017459225.1 Kiritimatiellia bacterium | reverse complement strand
TCCGGCCCAGAAGCGGACCGTGTCCTTTGCGATGGCCTCGCGTTCCTCCGGGAAGTCGAGCTTGAACGGAGGATTGGAGATGCCGAAGTCGAACATGCGGAGCGAACCGTCGGGATTGCGGTGGCCGGGCTTCAGGAGCGTGTTGCCCTGCACCACGTTCTGGATCGACGACGCGAGGTTGTTCAGGATCAGGTTCAGGCGGAGCATCTGCGAGGACTTCTGCGAGATGTCCTGCGAGTAGATGGTGCAGCGGTTCTCGCCGACCTGGTGGGCGAGGGCCATGAGGAGCGTGCCGGAGCCGGCGGACGGATCGTAGCACGTTACGCCGCGAAGGTTCGTATCACGCCCGACGAGAAGCTTCGCCATGATCTGCGCAATCGAACGCGGAGTGTAGTATTCGGCGTACTTGCCGCCGCCGTCCTTGTTGTAGTCCTTAATGAGATGCTCGAACATCGTTGAGAAGAAATCATACTTCTCGGAGAACATCGGCTCGAAGTTGGCCTTCGGGTCGGCGATATGGCGCATCAACGAGCGGGCGAAATCGTCGCGCTTGGTGGGGTCGTTTATCGTCCCGGCGATGAGCGAGTTGTCGAAGACGGTTATCTTCGTCTTGGAGTCGGTCGCAATCGAGAAGATATCGGCGTTGAGGGTGGCGATTTCGCGCAATGTGGAATCGAAGAGAACCGAGAAGTCGCCCTGCGTCATCGAGTTGTAGAGGTGGGCGATTGTCTGGTGCGGACGCAATTTAGGAGTCGATGGCGGCAGATAGGCGAACAGGTCTTCAACCTCGTCATCGGTGAAATTGTCGTATGCGGCATCCCATTTCGGGCTGGAAGCGAGCCGTTTGCCGTAGCCCTCGGCGGCGATTTTCTTTGCCTCGTGGCCAAACTTGTCGTTGAAGTATTTATAGAGGAACACCTGGACGATGATCTTGTACTCGTTGCCGTCGTTGCCGAGGCCGAAGCTGCCGCACGACTGCTTGAGCGAGTCGATGAGTTCCTTTGTTGACTGTTCGATGATGCTGTCTGCCATAAGATCCTTTCTAACCGGCCAAATCATAGTCCGCGAGGTATTCCTCCGCTATCTGCCGCTGGATGAACTTGCGGTCGTCAAGCGAAGCCTTGATGTCCATCTCGTTCAGCTTCAGGCTGACGGCGCGAAGCACGTCCTGGTTGAACACCGGCGGATTGCCGAGCACGTGGACGTTGTAATAGATCGTATCGTCTATCATCGCCTTCACGCGGTTCAGGTTTTCCATAACCTCCACTTCGCGCAGGGAGATTACGGGCTTCTCCGGCGGGATCGACCGCTTGGCGTTCTCCTCGCGGATTCGCTTGTGGATGCGGACGAACTTCTCGTCATCGTGGTACTTGCGCTTGAGCATATTGTTCAAGCGGTTGATCTCGCGAATCTTCGCCATCACGCCGTCCATGTAGCCAATGGCCTCCTTCGCCTCGGCGACGGTCTGCGGCGCGAAACCGCGCTCCCGGAAGAACGACTTGAACTCGGAAAGGAGATTGACGTATTTGTCCTCGTTGTGGTCGAAGTTGGACTCGAACTCGCGGCGGACGTTCTGGTAGTGGTCTTTGAGGTCGTTGAAAAGGAACTCCAGTTCCTCCTTGCCCTTGCAGCGGAACGTGAACTCCATCTGCGACAAGGCCTCGTTGATGATACCGGCAACGTCCTCGGAACGGTCAAGTCCGTCAAGGAGGTTCATTCGCTCGATGCGGTGGTTGACTTCCGCGAGAAGCTGCGGGACGGCATCGGGAGCAAGATTGCGCACTTTGTCCTTCAGTTCGTCATCGCCGAAGCTGCGAATCTGATTCATGAGCGCCTTCGCCTCTTCGAGGGTACGTCGCAGGTAGAGGAGGTGGGACTTGTCTTCATCGGCATCAAGCTGCTTGCGGAACACCTCCTTGTTGTCGATGTCGTACATGAAGAGAGCGTCTTTGAGGTTTTCGAGCTTGGCCTCGATCTCTTCCTTTGACGCAAGCAGTACACCGGGGTTGGTTCCGTCATCTAAGTCGTCCTCGGCGTCGCGTCCGTAGATCGCGTCGTGGAGTTCCTTGAGATAGCGGTTGTTCGTTTCGACGAAGTTCTCCTTGATGTCGGCGAAGTCCACCACGTAGCCGTATCGGAAGTCGCGGTACGGGCGGTTGACACGGGTCAGGGCCTGGAGGAGGTCGTGCCCGTCGAGCTTTCGGCAGAGGTAGAGCCGTTTCAGGCGGGGCGCGTCGACTCCGGTCAGCAGCATCTTTTTAACGATAAGGAAATCGATCGACTCCGTTTTCTTGAACTCGGCAATGGAGCCCTTGCGCTCTTCCTTGTCGCCCTCGTCGTGAAGGATGAGGACGGCCTTGAACGGTTTTGTCCCCGGCGGCAGGTTCTCCAGCCTATTGCGCTCCACGAACAGGCGATACAGTTCACGGGCCTGCGGATTGGTTTCGCAGACGATCATGCCGGCCACCTGCGGGCAGTCCTTCTGGATGCGGAACTTCCGCATGTCGGAGAAGATGTAGTCGAGAAGTCCGTTGAGGTAATTTGGATGCTCGATGATCTTGTCCTTTTTGACGTCGGACTTCTTAACCTCGACGTCTCCGGCAAGCGTGGCGAGAATGTTGGAGATGCGCTCGCGGTATTCCGTTTCAATGTCCTCGCGCATCAGCTTGAGCGTGTAGCCGTCGGCGATGGACTTGTCGTAGTAGTAGGTGTCGATGTAGTCGCCGAACACGCGCCAGGAGGCCCGCTCGTCGGAGAGGAGCGGCGTCCCCGTCATGGCGATCTTGATAGCGTCCGTATCCGCTTCGAGGAGGTTGGCGAGGAATGAACCGGCGGGATTGTAGCCGCGATGCGCCTCGTCTATGAAGAACACGCGCTGGAGACGCGTGTTGTACCCCCCTTCAATCACGACGGGTGCATGGTCCTCCTTGAACTTCTGGATGTTGACAACGATGATTTCCGGCTTGCCCTCAGGATTGTAGAACGGCGTGTTGTCCTTGACCTTGTCCATCAAGTCCTTGCGGCTCTGGACTGTCTGCACCATAAGTCCACGGGCGGCAAACTCGTCGACGGACTGCTCGAGGAGGTCGAGGCGGTCGACAATGAAGAAAAACTTGGCGACGGTGCCCCGCTCGGAATAGTAGTCGGTGAGGCACTTCACGTTGTAGTAGGCGAACGCCGTCTTGCCGCTCCCCTGCGTATGCCAGATCACGCCGCCCTTGACGCCCTCGGAGAGTTTCTGCCGCAGGGCAAGGGTGGCAAAGAGCTGCTGATAGCGCATGATGTGTTTTTCGAGCTTCTCCACTTTCGTGCCGTCAGCGAGCTCCAACGTCTTTTCCACGTAGGCGAACGCATAGCGCAACAGGAACAGAAAGCGGCGGCGCGACAGCATCGAGGTGATGATCCGATTCGTGGGGGTCGATGGGGACTTGTTTGTCTGGTACGCGGGATCCTCCCGGATGGGGATGCAGTTGCGGTGTTTCAGGATGCGCTTTTGCACCTCGTCGCCGATCTCCTCGATGTATCCGGATTCTCGCAGGATGTTGGGGCTTTTCTCGCGGAAGACGTTGAAGAAGGTATGTTCCTTGGCGATGGTCGCGTAGAACGCCCCCTGGACGGGAACGACATTCGCCGTGTCGTACTCCTGATTGTTGGAGAATATCATCAACTGCGTGACGTTCAGGAACGGGCGAAAGGGCTTGACCCGAAACCGCTTGTTGATGCGCTCGCGCTCGGCGAGGATACCCTCGTGGTTGTTTGGCTTCTTGACCTCGATGAACGCGAGCGGCAGACCATTTACGAAACACGTTATGTCGGGCCGGAAATTGTCGTGAGTTTCGGGATTCTCGCAGGTGAACTCAGTCGTGCAATGCCAAGAGTTGTTGCTGGGGTTGTCGAAATCAATGACTCGCTCGCCGCTCGTGGCAGTGATCTTCTGGAAGAACTCGCGTCCCAAGTCATCGTTCTTTGCCGCTTGCACGAGTTCTGACAGTAAGGCATTTACTCTGTCTTCCGTGATATCGGGATTGAGCCTTGCAACCGCTTCACGAAACACCTTCACGAGAATATTGGTGTTTGGTTCATAGTCATCCTCACCAATGGCGTCGAGGTATGTGTATCCGAGGCGGCACAGATGAAGTGCCGCCGGAACCTGAACGCGGGTGTTCTCGTTGAATCTGCCGCTCATAGGCAATCCTTATTGAAATTATAATCTTCCGATAATTTAAGACTATAAGAAGTTGAAGTACACGACAAAAAGGAACTGGAGCGCAAAACGCCTTTTGCGCCCCTGATGACCACCGTTCGTCCTCTTTCGACCTCGTCGACCACGCCGTGAAGGTGGCCAATGGCGACACGCTCACCATCCCCTACTCCTCCAAAAAACAGCACAAAATCCGTTTGCAATGAATCGACGTACCGGAGAAGCGCCGAGCGGACAGGCGTTTTGCCATCGCACACATTGACGAGTGACAGCGCCACCATGACCACCCCGAAAAAGGCGTTCTTGAAACGGCAATAGAGCCGCGATTTTATCTTTTTCCCCTTCACTTTGACTTGTAGATTTAAAACCCACCTTTATTTCACTGTTGAGTACATATCTTACCCAAAAGCCCCCCTCCCGTCAAGTGTAAGTTATGCCAATTTTCTGTTCATTCCCATCGCCATCGTCAAGCGCTACAACCCCGGCGAGTTCCCCGCCCACTGCTGCAAGATGCGCGAGCTGGAGTTCACCACGCGGTATCTCGTCCACGAGCTGGAGAAGTGCTTCGACTCGCCGGCCTTCACGAACGCCGTCACGCAGCTGGGGCATCTCGTGTACGCATGGAGCGCGCCGAACTCGGGCATGTACGCCCTGGTGGACTGGGTGAGGCGCCTCGACACGTGCCTCGAGCGCCTGATCCGATCGTTCGCCGACATCGCCGAGGCATGCCGCCGCCGCCGCGAGCGCGAGCGCGATTCCGAGATCGCCTTCTCCTCGCTACCGCCCGCCACCGCCAAGGACGTGCAGGACGCCGCCGACAGGATCGGCGCACAGG
>JAFUDL010000088.1 GCA_017459225.1 Kiritimatiellia bacterium | reverse complement strand
CTCCACCGTCTCTAGCGGCGGCGGAGCCGGCATGTGACGAGAGACAGGGAGGAATCCCGCTATGAAGAAGTGTCAAAGAGGTTTCACGCTCATAGAGCTTCTGGTGGTGACGGTGGTGATCGTCACCCTCATGGGAATCGTGTTCTGCCTCGCCGGCATGGGCAGCGAAAGCCGCGCGCGCGCGATAACCATCAAGCGAATGCAGCGCCTTGAGAACTGCCTCTCGGGCTACTATGCGGCATACGGCTCATACCCGCCCGTGCCGCTCCAGGGCCGCAGCCGCAGTATCTATGCACAGACCGACACCTTCGGAGTGCAGAATTCCGGCGACATACGCAGTGCCAGGCTCAACCAGATAAGCTACAACCAGATACACGAGGCGTGCAGAGCCCAGCCGGTCGCCGCGCTGTTCCCCTTTAGAAAAGATGGAAGGGGAGGCGTCTCGGGAATGAAGGAGGAGACGCTCAACGAATACTACGACGGCATCATAGAGGCCAAGAACGGCGCGCGCAAGGGGAAGTACACCTCCAAGTTTGGCCTCATCAAAAACAGGCCCAAGAACACTGCGAACTGGGGCGCTTCGGGGGACGGGGACAACGTGCAGGTGTTCCAGTTCGGCCTCATGTCGTTCCTCCTGCCGCGCTATCTGTTCATGTTCTCGGGAGAGGAGCATTTCTACGAAGATTCTCAATGGGGGGCCTGCAACCAGCTGCCCTGCAAGCTGAACGACGGCAAACCCTTTGAGAACTGGAGAGACATGGTCCAGTACATGAACACCTCATCGAACAGCAAGGAAACTCGCTACAACGTAGGCATGATCAAGAATCTGACGAGCCAGAGAGTGTGCGCACGCTGGATGCCCAACCTCGAAGGCATCGTCACGTGCGGCGGCAGCTATACGTTCTATGGGGTGAACATCACGTGCACGGAGAATTTCGACAACTATCTCGGCAACATCCCCAACGACGACGGCGGCGTTGGGCAGCACGAGCTGTACGTGCACGTGCCAAACGGCTACAGCGGCAGCGGGAGCAGCGGCGGCAGCGGCGACAAGTATCTGCTGAACTGCATGACGGTGCGCGATGGATGGCACATGGACCTATTCTACTACTCCGACCCGCCGTACCAGAGCTACAGACTGTGGTCGGCCGGCGGCAATCGCAAGACGTTCCCGCCATGGTGCGACCTGGACGAGTTCGACAGCAGCGAGATCAATACGATCCGCGACTGGATCAGCGACGACTTCGTCCATCTCAGCAACTAGCTTTTACCGTGAAGCAGAAAGGGACGTGAAATGAAAAGATCACAAGGATTCACCCTCATAGAGATGCTTGTGGTGCTGGGCATCATCGGCATTGTGATGAGCGCGCTGCTGGTGGGCTACGGCCACATGACGAAGACGGCGCAGAAGGCCCGCGCCCAGGAGCTGGTCTCAAACGTCGCCACGGCCCTCAACGTGATTCTCACGAAGAACGGCGTGTGGCCGTCGGTCCTTGTGACATACCAGGGGAAGGACGGGCCGAACATGGGCTGCGTGCCGCAGGTGCTGAGCACGCTCAGCGATGGCGGGTTCAGCGTGAACGCGAGCGGCCTGGACAAGCTGGGAATCGTGAGCCCCTGGGCGCAGGACGTGATCAAGCACCGGGCCGCAGGTCAGCCGGCCCAGCTCTCCACGCGTGTTCCCACAGGCGGCACGATACAGGACCATATGATCTACTTCGCCGTCGACAAGAACCTCGACGGCGTGACCGAGGCTTCGGTGTGCGGCGAGAAGGTCAAGGTGCGCGCGAACGCGATCGCCTGGTGCGCCGGCGCGGACGGCAAGCTCGGCCACTCCTACCGCAAGCACGAGAAGGCGAATGCCGACAATGTCTACAGCTGGCGCCGCAATCAGGAGGTAACTGACAGATGAAGAACCGTTCTGGATCAAAGGGTTTCACCATTGTCGAGATGCTGATGGTGCTCGGCGTGATCGCCGTGCTCCTCGGTCTCGTCACCACCGCCGCGATGACGGCCATCCGCCACGCGCGCGGGAAAAAGACGGCTGCCTGCCTTCAGATAATTCAGAACGGCATCGCCAGCTACCGCGCGCAGTACGGCAAGTGGCCTAAGCCGATCGACGATTATGCCGACGAGGGCAGAATGCCAAGCGGGAAGCGCGAAGACAAGCTCGACACCAGCGACTACGACAACGTCCTCAAGCAGCTTGTGGACAAGAGCCTCGACTCCAACAACCCGCTGATGGACGTCTCGGGCCTCATCGTCTCGGCCAGCGGAACCGGCAAGACCGGTGTCGAGTACCGCGAGGCCATAAAAAAGCGCAAGAACGGCGGCCAGCTGATTCCGCGCTCGAGGATGATCTTCGGCTATCTTTCCGAGGGCGGCAATTTCAGCCGCTTCACGATCAGGTACAATGCGGACACCGACTATGTCACAGTCACAAAATAGAAAAAGGGGCTTCACGCTCGTGGAGCTTCTGGTGGTGATAGGACTGATGGCGTTTCTCGCCACGGTCTCCACCGGCGGCTATTTCGCGGTCACGCGCGGCATGGCCGTGCGTGGCGCGATACAGGATACTGCGTCCATCATCCGCTACGCGCAGCAGGCGTGCCTCATCGACCAGGTGCCCACCGCGGTGGTGTTCTACAACTACCGAACCTCCAACAGTAAGACCGAGGGTGCTTCGTACGGTCGTGCCGTGGCGGTGCGGATGGAGGGCAGAATATCGATGATTTCGGACGACGGAAGCTACTACAACCTGTCGAGCGGCGCAGCGTCGGGCTCTGTGGGCAAGAAGGTGCTGGTTGACGAGTACGCCGACTGGAACCAGTCGTTCCCCATCCTCAAAAGCGAAGAGGCGAAGGACAAGAGCCTGAGCCTGCACCTTTACCACATGGAAAGCGTGGCGAACGGAGATGGGTACGAACGGAACAACTCCGTGATGCTGAACGGTGTTGTGGTTGCACAGGGCACCGACGGCGAAACGCTGGTGGGCGCCAAGCAGATCGGCAGACTTGGCGAGCATGACGGACTCGACAGCGTGCTGAACGGGCAGCTGGAGAACTGGTGCGAAAGACGCATTCCGGGAAATTACCATTTGAACATGTATCGCTGGGGACTTCCTGTACGGGGCACCAGCGGAAGCGTGGACAGCAAATGGAAGGTCGGCGACGCCTATGGAATGGAGATTTCCTCGTTCACCCTCCCGAAAAACTACATCTTCGGCAGCAAGGCGCCGTCCAAGGCAGACCCTGAAGATCCTTCGGGTTCGCGAAACGTGCTGGTGTTCACGCCTCAGATGGTTACAGGTTCCTCGCGGTACGAATTCTCGATCCAGGGCACCATCACCATCTCCATGCTCAAAGACACGGAGGGCAAGGAAGTTTCCACCGTGGGCAAGATCGACAGCTCAATCCTAAAGGACCAGGATTAGGGAGGCTTCTGAAATGAGATCGATTCTGCGAAAGTCGGGCTTTACGCTCATGGAGGTGAATCTGGCCGTGTTCATCATGGCCGCCGGCGTTTTGGCCATGATAAGCCTCTACCCGCTTGCCTACCGCGAGAACAGCCAGAGCGTGGAGGATGTGAAGGCCGCCGCGTATGCCGACGCGGCGTTCAACCAGATCGCCGGCGTTCTCTGCGCCCGCAACATCACATGGGACGAGTGGAGATCCCGTGTGGAGAATGCCATGGGCGAGACAAAGATACCTCTGAACGGCGGCCGGGCCGATGAAGTCGCATGGGCGTTCTATGCGAAGAACACGAGTTCGACAAGAGAAGATGCCTGGGAGCCGAAGAGCAAGTCAGAGGTGAGCCGTACAGGCGGAAGGGTGTTCAAGGCACTCACCGGCGGAAGGGGAGAGTGGCCTGGCGACAGGGACAAGGACTACGCATGCGCGCTTGTGGCGCAGTGGGGATGGTTTGACTTTGGGGATGGAAATCCGCAGGACGACCATTCACGTGTGATATTGAGCATGAGAGTTTCGCGCAACACGGGTGCTCTTTTCGCCCAGCCGATATTCTACACGGAAATCCACTTCCAGGGCGACCAGAAGGAGTAGAAAGATGAGAACTGACGTGTTTGGAAAACGTGCAGGATTCACGCTCCTTGAGATGCTGGTGGCGTCGCTTCTCCTGGGGATGCTCGTGACCATCCTCACGATGGTGTTCAACGCATCTTCGATCGCGTGGCGCACCGGCAAGGCCGGAGTGTCGCAGCTCTCGCTCGTGCGCAGGCAGCTATCCCTTGCGGAGCACAGCGCGGATAATCTCCTCCCGTGCGTCACGAAAAACGGCGACAATGGCCTCGCCACCGGAGCGTGGCTCAGCGACAAGAGCGGCAAGGAGAAGCTCCGCAAGCGCGCGGTGGACAAGATGCCGTCCGACGTCTCGTTCAGCGTCCCCAATTTCCGCAGCGACTTCAACAGCGCCGCAGCGTCCCTCTCCCCGAACGCATGGGTGGAGGTTCAGTGCGACGGAAGCATCAAGATGGGCTCGGCGAACACCTACGTGGTGGGCGTGTGGTCGTATGGTCCTGACGGCACGCCCAACACGGACGACGACATCACCACCTGGCCGAACACGGAGGGCAACTGACCATGGCATCCCGAAACACTAGACGCGGCTTCACGCTCATAGAGCTGCTCGTGGTGGTGGCGATGATAATGCTCATCGCGGGCGCCTTCACATCAGCCATATCACGCGCGGCGAAGCGTGCCAAGATCCAGGCCTGCATAACAGAGGCCCAGCACATGACGAACGCGATTCTCGCCTACGAGAACTATGCGGAAGACGGCAGGATCCCGCCCATAAACGAGTATACGGACGCGACGCGCCAGAACATGAAGTTCATCCTCGGCGAGGAGAAGAACAAGCGAAACGGCGAACAGATGCCGGTTCTCTTCAACGCCGCCAACATGAATCCCCAGGGCGAAATACTCGATCCCTGGCAAAGGCCGTACAGGGTGAGGATTGTGGAGTCAAAGGTAAATCCGAAAGATCAGGGCAACAACACCCAGATCAGGAGCTTCGCGATGTTCCCGAACTACAATCGCCGCCCAGCGTCCGAAGTGGAGGCTGAAAATGAGTGATTTCAATCGATATGGCAGGGCGGCTTGCCACAAGACCGCCGCCAAGGGCAAGCGCGGCAGCGCTCTGATGGTCGTGATCGGCTTCCTCTCGTTCATGATCGTCTCAGCAGTCGCTTTTTCCATTTACATGCGCGCGGAGCGTCTGCCGTCATCCGCCCTCAGGCGCACCGTGGCCTCGCGCCAGCTGGCGAAGGCCGCTCTCGCGGAGGCGATCTCGCGCGTCGACGACAGCCTGCGCGGCTCGCCGTTTCCCGGGCTCATTTTCCCCGCCGATGGCAATAATGCCATGTACACCCCCAGAGGCTATCCCGAGCACTGGGAGGGACGCATCTTCATGCCGCCGCCTGATGGCGGCACGGGCAACCAGACGGAGGAGCAGGGAATAGCGGCCAGGGCCTACTACGCTCCGGCTAACCAGACGGTGAGCGTGCCAACGCTGGATGGCCTTGGGTATGTGCCTGCGCCGCTGGTCAACGACGTCCGCTTCCTCGGCAGATCCACCTACACCGCGAAGTGGAGAAACCTTCCGTATGATGCCGGCAGGTATGCGTTTCTTGCGATCAACGTGTCGGACTACTTTGACGTGAACAAAATGCGCGCCAACATTCCCCGCACATCGAACTCCGACGGCCGCATTTCTCTATCCTACCTTTTCGACAGGAACGTCCGTCCGCTTGACGAGGTCAAGGAGCAGCAGTTCGCCACAGTGGACAACTTCAACAATCTCGCCCAGTTCGATTCGATCGCCCATGAGGGCCGCCCGTCAGGTGATGGCGCAGACGCCATCGGCAGCGATGCACCCTACGTCTCGATGCTGGACTTCAACCTTGCATATGGATCGCAGGCCAGCAAGGACATGCAGCCTCCGTTCTACAGGTGGATCAACAACAACCGCGGTGGAACCTCTGTTCAGATGTACACCAGCCCAGACGATTTCAACGCAGCGGCCAGGCAGCCGTTCGTGACGGAATCCTGCTCGACAAACGAGACGTATCAAGTGGACATCGCGACGCTCCAGGGCCAGCCATTCGGCACCGAGGTGCGCCAGGACAACGTGTCGTTCATGAACGTCAACACCAAGGCTGCCAGCTCTAAATTCTTCGTGCCGTTGAGAGACAGCAAACCTGTTGGCCGCGAGACGGTGCAGTTTGCAAACGGTCTGCAGTCTCTCTCCATGATCGCTGCCGTCATGTACGACTATCTGGACCACAATGACATCCCCGCGTCGCTAGCATGGCCCTGCGTGGAGCGCGTTCCCATGTTCGCCGCCGTCGAACCGTCTTTTGCCTTCAACATCCCCGCCGTGCAGGCTCAAACCACCGACGAGACGACCGTCTGGATGTTCAATCCCAACGAGTGGCTGAGGGCGGGCATGCTTTCGGCTGTGTACGCATTTCCTTTCAGGCGGAATGGCAACGAACGCAACGACACTTTCAAGGCCCAGGCCATTGTGCGCATATTCCTTGCGCCAGAGGACATCACCCTCGCAGAAAAAAATGGACTCGGCATGGCTCTCAGGCCGCAGGCCGCCGCGCAGTGGACGCAGAAGTCGAACATGTTCGAGCTCAACGGCATGAACAACGTGTTCTGTCTCACGTTCAAGCTTGACGAGCAGACAATCACGCTTCCCAACAACATTGACAATGAAGAACAGGCTGGCGGTATAATAACCTTCCCTGTGAACGTCGACGCAATCAACAACGCCGGTCCGGTGCCGCTTGTCACGAAGAAGACGGTGAAGGCTTCAAGTGGCGCTGGCGTCACCACGACGACGGAGGAGTACACCGTCAATGTGTCGCCGCTCGGCAAAGACGGCAAGCCGCTGTTCCCTGTTGTGGGCACGCCTATTGACGTAGGGGTGTTCAACGGCATTGCCGGGCAGCCTCTGCGTCCATACGTCGGTGTGTGGATGCGCATCATAAATGGCGACGGCAAGACGGTGGATCTCGTGCCGGCCGTGGTTGAGGACGACAACATCCTCAACGGAGGAAACGGCTCGGTGCCTGCCCTCGCCGACTACCTTCTGCAGGCGCAGGACGGTCCGATTCTGAGATTCAAGGGCGACAAGCAGTTCAACTACTCCACCATGGTCTCTGGCGCTGCGGCGGCAGGCGGCGAAGTGCAGTGGGAGCCCAGGTCCTTCTGTTCGCTTGACCCTCGTTTCAACTGGGCGCCGGAGGACTGGTACGACCCCAGTGCCAGCATCACGACATTCAAGGCGTGGCTTGACAAGACGAAGGCATACATCAACGCTCATACCGACGAGTGCGACAGCGACATCTTCTGCGCCGTTTCGAACCAGGGAATTCTGCAGTCACTCGGTGAATTCTCCTTCCTCCCGCGCCTCACCGACGTCTATGGCAGCGGTGTGCCGCTTCTGGCCGTAAAGACGGCTTCCGGCGGCTACGATGGCGTGGTGCGCACTAACCCCGCCAATGTGGCAAACGTCAAATGCGCGTGGCGCAGCTACGAGATGAACCGGGATATGTACAACTACTTCAGGCAGGTTGGAATCGGACGTTCCACATCTCGCGAGTGCCTTGTCAATCCATACACGTCCGACATGACCATTATGATGGCCGCACTTGCCAACACTCCGTGCGACTACTGGGCCGCAGGCGGGGCGCTCAATGCCATCAAGAAGCCGACGAACAAAGACACCAAGGATCTGCAGGGACTTGTGAGTCCCGATCCCAGCATCAGCGATGCGGCGAATGCCGTGCAGAAATATGCGTTTAGCTCGAAGAACAGCGAAGCGTTCCTGCAGGGGCGCTATCTCAGGGATATCGCGGAGATGTTCCAGTCCAAGTTCCGCAGCAAGGATGAATTGAGGAAAGCGTTCTTGACGATGAGAAGGGAAAACGACAGAGCTCAGGCGGCCGATGTGTGGGAGGAGGTCTGGGATAGAATCTGGGGCGTCAATGCAGATCCAGGCGAGAGCATCTTCGAATATTCGGGAATTCGTCTGCAGGCCGACAATCCCAACATATTGTTTGGCAAGGACGTCGGCACGCCGCTTTATAGCGTCGACCGCAAGTTCCTGTATTCCTATTGGCGCGACTGCTTCGCCAACAAGCAGCAGCTCTTCCTGATATTCGTGCGCGCGGAGTCGAGCGCGAT
>JAFUDL010000004.1 GCA_017459225.1 Kiritimatiellia bacterium | reverse complement strand
GGATCTGACATCACCGGCGGAGGGATGTAGTCCGCCGTGATGCCGTCGCCTTTGGTGTGCAGGCAGCAGCACACGGCCATCTGGCGGGCGCGGTTCACATACCCGCGGACGATGAGTTCGCGTTCGACGTTCTTCTTGGGGTCTGGCTTCCAGGTGAAGATCATCTCGCCGTACCACAGGTCTATCCCCTCTGATTTAGTCAATCGACCATGTAAACAAGGGCACCCATGTGGCATCCCAAATTAATCTCCATACAGGTCTTGCTGCAGCTCGCTAAGACGGTTGCTAATAATCCGTCCAGCAGGGATTACCGTATGCAACTTGCGGATATGACTTTCCAGTTTTTGTGCTTGGATATGACGACCACAATAAGGGCACTTGGCATTTGTTCCCATCCGCGATGAAGAAACAGGTTTTCCTCTTTTTTTAGGAGTTCGGCGTCCATCGAGTCCCAGTGCCTTTCGTATTATCCTCGATTCATCGTAGGCTATGTTCTTGTTGTGTTTCTTTTGAGCTTTTTCCAAGACTGCTATTTTATTAAGCTCAAACCCTAAGGTTGATAACATCCACCGTATTTTCCAACACACATCCACATTATCTCTAAACTGAATTGATAATTCGTTACAACTAAATGCCTCTACAATAGACTTATTAGTGTCCTCTTTACTAATCCATTTGAAATATCCTGCTCTTTCCAGAGCAAGAATATGGTATTTACGGCGCTTGATGCAAAAGGCAAATAGTTCTTGGAATACATCCAGCAATGTACCGTTGACAACAATGAACGATTTACGAATTACTATGTAGTTGCAAAATTTCAGCTCACGAAGCGTCTTAATCGGATATGCGAGGGATATAACATTGTAATGATACTTGTACACAACTCGCCTTATGGACACGATCGTCTTACTCTCGAGAGGCTCCGTGCGAAGAGGTCTGGCAATAGCCGCGGCGGCCCATTGGTCAAGCTTGTTTTTGCTCCTTTTCCCCTTCTTGTCTTGTTGAAGAACCGACAAGGTCTACCCAGTGATGAGAAAGGCGTATTCCTCGGTTTCGTTCCCGATACTAACTTCGGCCCTTGTACTTTTCTCGTAGAGGTATTCCCCTTTTTATCTTTCATCACCGCCTCCGCTATCAGACGCACCTCAGTCTCCACGCACAAAGCCAACCAGCACGAAAGGCTGCGCCGAATACGTCGTGCCCTCGCCCACAATACCCGAAAACTCCAGCGCGCGATTCAAAATGCTCCGCGAGGCGGCCTGCAGGTTCGACAACTCGAGCGAATAGGATGTTGGATTCAAGCTTTCCCACGCAACCTTTTCAAAGCGCGTCTCGCGTTCTCCCTTATCGGAAACACCAATGAACTGGATCATCCGCAGCGACTTCCCACCCGGCTGGGAGACGGTAACATCCCAAACGCCCAGACAGCCGCCAACGCCCGGAACCGGCGAAACGCACATCAAGGACGCACTTTCGGCAAGGGCACGGCGGCATGCGTCGATAATCGCCGTCACAACAGGGTGCTCAAGGCCAGCCAATTGCAGAGAATCGTCCTTCAGCGCCTTTTCGCGCTCACACGTGAACGACCAAGTGTCGTTCGCAGACGTCAGAGTGAAATCCCCACCTTCTTCTTCACGATACGCGTATCCTGCGAACGAAGATGCTTCTCGGAGGAACTTGACGAGCCGCGCCATGTTGCGCCCCTCGTCATCAATTCTGCGGTAGTCGCCGAGATTGAAGCCTTCAAGGTCCTGGAAAAGCTCGAAAACGACTTTCCGGGCCTTGTCCGCGTTGGACATCGCAACGTCGAGTTCCTGACGCGTCCGCACAAGTGTCGGGTCGCTCAGCCCCTCGCGATAAACCTTGTCGTAGCTCAACTGGCTGGCAAGCTGGCCCAGTATCTGTCCGCGCAGGTCTTCGGCAACTTCGCCGCGCTCGTCGACCTTGCCCAGCGTCGCGGCAATCTGCCGCAGCTTTTCCTCGAGCAGCAGATAGATCTGGCCCTCAATCGTATTCGCCGCGACGATGTTATACACCTGGGCCGTGTCATGCTGGCCATAACGATGGATTCGCCCAATGCGCTGTTCAAGATCCATCGGATTCCACGGTAGATCGTAATTGAAAAGGATGCGGGCGAACTGCAGGTTGATGCCTTCGCGTCCTGCCGCCGTACAGACAAGGACGTGCGGCCCGTTCGCCTTCTTGAAACGCTTCTGCGCCGCCGTCTTGGCCCCGTGGTCGCCGCCCTTGAGCACATCGACTCCCTTGCCAGGGAACGCCTGGTCGAGCGTATGCTGAATGGATTCAACCGTCCCCAGATAGGTCGCGAAGATGACGATCTTCTCGTCGGGCGACTGAGCCCATATCTGCCGAAGCGCCTCGATGAGTATCAGGCACTTCGACTCGACCATCTTCGGGAACCGCGCCAGCAGGTTGTTGATGCGCGTCCGTTCCTGGGGCAAGGCGTTCGCCGCAAGGTAAAGGACCGCCTCCTCATTTGCCGCGTTGGCGATCTCGTCGCCATCGCCTTCGCGTTCGGCGATGCCCGACTCCGCATCTTTGCGATGCCTGAGAAGCATCATCTTGTGCTTCGCCAGCATCTGCTCGACCTGGGCCTCGCCCATCGGGCCCTCTTCAAATCCATAAAGCGCGCGAATGTATCCCTTCGCCAGCTCGATGGCCTCGTTGCGCTCATGGACGTTGCGCAGTTCGTCCTGCTCGATGATCTCCTCGATGGTCAGCATCAGGCGCCGCCGTTCAAGGGTCGAGCGAATCGCCGCAAAGCTCGAGGCCGCGATCTTCTGGAAGATCGTCATCACAAAGCCCAGCGCACGGCCCTTGTTGCCTTGTTTCGCCGCAAGGTCATAACCGTCCTGAAGATACTTGATCAGCTCGCCATAAAACAGCTGCTCTTCAGGTCCCAGCGAAAAGCATTCGGAATTCACCAGCCGCCGCGCGAAGAGCGTACCGCCCTGCGCATTGCACGCATCCGCCTTGGTACGCCGGATGACGACCGCATTGAGGCGATGACGATTCTCGATCATGTCGTCGACATCACTGAAGAGATCCGGCTGGAGCAGGCGGATCAACATCCAGAAACGGAAGTGATCCCCTTGATGCGGCGTCGCGGACAGGAGCAAGAGGTCCCGTGCGTGACCCCGAATCGCCTCGGCCAACCTGTAATTCTGCGTCTTGGTGGTTTTATTGCCAACGCGATAGGCGCTCAGGTGATGCGCCTCGTCGAACACGATCAAGTCCCAGGGCGGGGCCTCGAGAATCTTTGCGATGCGGCGCCTCTGCTTGAGCGTGTCAACCGATGCGATCAGCCGATTGTGCCGGGCAAAGGCGTTTGAATGACGGTCGTTGACGTCCCCCTCGCTGCCGAACACCTCGAAATCGAGGTGGAACACGTCGTTGAGTTCGTGCCGCCAATTGTCCACCAGTCCCGCAGGGACAATCATCATCGCCCGCGTCAGTTCACCGCGCGAGGCAAGCTCGCGCAGGATCAGCGCCGTTTCAATCGTCTTCCCCAAGCCCACCTCGTCGGCAATCAGGAAACGCCGCGGATCGGCATTGGCGATCCGGTGAACGAGCACGATCTGGTGTGGCAGCAAGTCGATCTTTGCCGACGTCAACGCCGCCGCATTCTCCATGAACGGCAAGCTCGCGGCCTCGACGCCCAGACGACACGCCCGAAGCGCTTCAGCCGTCGCCGGCCGCATCCTCTGCGCGAGTTCGTCCCACGCGTCCCTCCTCACCCCGAGATCGTCCGGACGGACCTGCCGTTCGCCATGCTCGCGAAAGTAGACCGTCAGGAATCCGTTCGCGGCGGAGGCGATGATGACGCCTTCGCCCAATTCGGGATGCCGCACTCTGCTGCCGACTTGAAAATCCATCATTCGCTTCCAGTGCAGGATTCAGGAGATGCGCGGAACGTGATACCCGACACGCCGAGACTCCCTCTCCCCCGGTTCCTTGTGTTCGAGACGCATGATGTCTCCCGACTGCGAACGCCCCCACAGCGCGTCCGAGAGCGCGAGTTCGGTATCGTCTTTTGTCGTGAAGACGACAGACTCGGACACGCCCTGCTTTTCGCGGAACGCCTTCTCCGACAGCGAGCAGCCGAACACGATTCCCGTGCGCGTCCAGTGGTTCTGGATCTGCTGGATCACGCCACGCAGGCGACCGGCAAGGAACTCCTCGGCCTCCCCGACGGGCATGGCGTCCAAAACCGTCTCAAGCCCGCTGACCAGAATCCCGTCCTCAAATTCCGGCGGCGGATCGTCGGGCAGATCATCGCCCAGGAGCAAGAACTCCCGCAGCGAAATCGGCTCGATCTGGGTCAACAGCTCCGACAGTTCCTTCTTGCCGAAAAGCACCGAAGAGCCGCCGCGCAGCATCAGCGTGTAGTTTGTCGTCGTTTTCATGCCAGATCCTCCAGATCAAAGAGCTCAAGCTGCTCGGGCCTGTTCGCCTGCGCGGCCTTGAGTTCGTCCTGATACTGCTTCAGCAGAAGCGCCGCGTTGTGCGCCACGAGCCTCAGATCCTGGTCGTCGGACGTCGTCGCGAACCATTCGAGGATGTCCGGCACGGAGCGCCGCAGCTTGAGCGTTCCATGCCCCAGCTCGGTCTTGAGGTTCTTCTTGTCAAAGATCAACCCCATCAGGAAGAACGCCTGGTCGAGATCGGTCTTGATCGTCTTGCGCACACGGCCCGGCCTCGTCATCTCCTTGTAGCGCTCCTGCACGGGAATCACCGTCACCTCGCGTCCCGTAACAGAAATCCAGCCACGAGATTCGAGGTCCTTCTGCGAGATGCCGCTGCCCTGAAGCGTCTTGTGGAGCTGATCGCGCGGCATCAGGCGGACATTGCGGAAGACCCGCAGATACAGCCGGCTCACCGGTTCGGCGCTTTCCGGCGGACGCAATCCGCCCGTCACCACCTCATCCTCGAGAATATCGTCGAGAATCTGGTTGATGCCGAGAAGCGCATCGCGCACATCGAGGACATCGCCCGTACCCGTCAACACCGTTCCGTAGTGCTGCGAATAGAACTCCAGAGACTTGCCGCGCAGAATCACGCGCAGATCGGCCTCCGGCAACGTCTTGCCATGAACCGATTCTAGCAGACCTTTCAGCCGTTCCGCCTCTTCGCGCACGAAACGCCGCATCTTGGCATAGCTGACCGGCTCCGGTTCCTTCAGCCGCTTGCGGCAGACGTGAATCACGTCGTACTCGATCTTCTTGGAGCCAAACGCCGCATTGTCGCCCTTGGACTCGTCACTGCGGATCGGATAGGTCGCAACCAAATAATAGCCCGCCTCAAAGAGAGCCTTGAGGACATCGATCCACGCGCTGTCGTCATTGTGGTGGAAGGTAAACGCCATCAAACCGCCTTGCTTCAAACGGCTTCCCGCCTCGGCCCAGCACGCGGCGAGCGTCTGCGAATAGAAGTCACTAGACGGCTGCGGACGGTAAAGCGGATTCAGCGCATTGACGGTGATAGTATCGTCCGCCGCCTCATCACGCACCCGCTGCAAAATGGACGGCGTCACGAACTTCTCGCGCTCCCACACCTCCCGGTCATCTGGATGCTCGACGCTGTTGTCGATTGCCTCCGTGCTGTGCGGCGTGCGTTCAGCTCTATAGTATTCGGCCTCAGGCTGACCCTCGTACCATTTCAACAGCGGAATACGCAACCACACGTAAAAGAAATCGGATAGATCGGCGTAATAGAGGTTGTCACCAAATGGAGGATCTGTGATCACCAAGTCATACTGCTGATTTCCAAGCATCGATAAGTCTGTCGACGAACCACAATTCAGGTCTACTTGATTTGCAATAGGGTCTGCCATCTGAACACGACCTGAGACACCATCACCGCCTACAAACGCCTCCCATGGATCGCAAGACCAAGTTAACCCTTCGAGAATACCAGCCGATGTTGTGGACCAAGGGCCATACCCCATCTTCGCATACGTATTCACCTCAATTGGGTGATTTTTGGCATTAAAATTTGGATTTCCAAGAGCAGGGGCAAGACAATCCCGCTTCGCATGGTAAAAAGCAAACATGTTCTGATTGCGAAGATACAACTGAAATGCGCCAAGTGCCTGTTCAGCAACGTCCAGCGACGCTCGGTCTATTGATTTCGTAATACTCCGAAGCAATAACGAATGTCCAAGTAGTTGGCGATCGTTGAACATCTGCCACCAATGCTTATATCCATGCAGCGGCAGCGGGTCTTTGACATGTGTGCGCATGGAATAGGCCATCTCCATACGCGGCCAGTACTCCTTCAAATCGGACTCGGAACGCTTCGCCCATTCTTGTTCGGCGGCATTTATTCGCAACACATCGTATTCGTCAACGGTCTTGAAATAGCGGCCATTGTAGTTGTACCCCTCGCGCTCACACTCTGGGCAATGGCACTGGACTGCATACAAAGCGGCAGGTGCGGTATGCCCCGTTACTTTCACGGCCTCAACGACCTTGTGAACCTTGCCGCAATGCGCACACGTGAAGTGTCCGTCCTTCGGCATGGTTCCGGCAATCGCCACATTCGATCCCTGATATCTCAGAGTTTTTGGTTCCGTTGCAGATCGAATCTCGATGAGCGCCAAGTTCTTCTGCCGTGCCTTATTCCAGCTTGCCGTCTCCGCGACAGGCGACCCTGCGCTCCCACCATACGGACACCCCTCCGCGTCTTCCGATGGGCACCCCTTAAGCCAATCGGGCGAAACCACCAGCCACAGGTTGACTTTCTTCTTCTGGATGCCGAAGTCCTTCTTCTTGCGGTCCTGAAGGCGCGCCCGCGTGCGATGCTGTTCAAGGACGTCGCCGATGCGCTTCCCGGCGAATCCATGGCAATGCGGGCAGCGGAGCCCCTCTTCGATTCCAATCAATTCCAGCAGCCTGTCCGTCGCCTCGAAGCCAATCTTGTCATAGTCGTCCAGGAGTTTCGCGAACGGCTGGGAGAGCGTCGTGAAAAGCTCGCCGTCGGGACACTGCAGTTCGCAACCGGGCGCCATTCGCGACTCGCCAAGCTCGGCGTGGAACTTCTGTCCGCAATGCGGGCAGGTCAGCTCGACATATCGTGCCGTCAGCGTCTTCTGCGCCATCAGGGGGCTCTTGAAGAGCGGAGTGCGGTGATGGCAACCCGAAGCCGAGCAGGGTCCGTGCTTCGCCCAGAAGGTGTAGATCACCTCGGGACCTTCCCAGTGATAGTTCTTGCGTTCCGCGGGCGGCAAGCTGATCGGATCGACTTCGGCCACCTCGTTCGTGCGCACATCAATCCACTTGCCCTTGTGGCCACGCGGACAAGTCGTCGTGTAGAACGGCTGAATCTGTGGCTTGACCTCCGCCTCGATCTCCTTGAACAACGCCTCCACCTGCTTGGGATCGCTTCCCGCCAACTCGTTCTTGCACACGAACCAGGCGACAGGATTGAGGTCGATGCCCGTCATCTGCATGCCGAGGCGCGACCCTTCGACAATCGTCGTGCCGCCGCCCATGAACGGTTCCAGCACCTTCAGCTTCGAGAACGCGCCGCCCTTCTGGTGATTGCAGTAGTAATGCTCCCAGACGGTCTTCGCCGCTTCCGACGGATCGTCGGGGCATTCCGTCGCCGCCGCAATCAGCATTGAGCGAAACACGCTTGACCGGCGGCGCGCCCACCATTTCCCCATCTGATAGATCGGCTTCGCCGCGTTGCCTTCCAGCTGCGACAGGGCGTTGATCTGCGCAATCGGGAAATCCGTTTCAAGGCACGTCTTCGGACGATCCGGGTTGGAGAAGTCCGGCACCTTGCAGTCCTTCCAAGCCTTGCCGAGGTTTGGCGGAAGAGCGGGTGCGGCCTTCGCCTTCTTGACGGGCTCGCTCGTCAAACTGTTGCCAAAAAGGTCAGTTTCCATGTTCATATCCGCGACTTCAATCCTGGGATTTCGCCTGCATCGAGTTTCGTAAAGGCGAAGCACTTCTTGCCGAGGTCTTTCAGCGAGGCGCCAATCAGATATATTTCCTTGTCATCGAGAATGAGAAACCGGTCATGAAACTTCTCGTTGTACCGGACAACAAGGGTTGGGTACTGCGCGTTGAACTTGGCGACGTCCGACGCTGCCAACGTGTGGCGAGGATTGCCCTGACGATCCTTGTGTTCGGAGGTGACGATTGTCACGGCGACATTCTTGCGCTTTTTCGCAAGCATGTCAAGCGTGCCTGTGCCGACCCAGTTGTCGATCAACAGAATCGACGTCTTCGCCCGCGCCACCAGCTTCTCCACGAGCGAACACGCATCCCACAGCTGCCCGTCGTAGAACACGCACTGCACTGGATGTTCGGCAGAATCAAGCCGAGCAAGGATTGCATCAACTTTCACATCAGTCATCAGCTGGCGCTTCTCGACGGTTTCGATGCGCTGAAAAACCTGAGCGTTGGAAAGCAGAAAGCGCCGCATCGCAACGAAGGCATCCATGATGCGAATGCTCACATCAACCGCCGTGGGGCTGTGCAGAACTGCGGAAAGCATGGATATGCCCTGTTCCGTGAACACCTTCGGCGGCTTCCTGACGCCGCCCCAACTTGAAGTCGCAAATTGCGACTTCAAGTGCGCCAGTTGCGAATCGGAACTTGATGTCGCGATTTGCGACTTCAAGTTCGCAAACTCCTCGGCCGTGAGTTGATGCATGAACCTCTCGGGGAAACGTTCGATATTCCGGTTCACCTGCTCATTCAAACGTCTGACATCAACACCATAAAGCGCCGCCAAATCACGGTCAAACATGACCTGTACGCCATTTAGAGGCACAATCATTGATTGGATCTTCTCAATCGGCAACGCAACTTCTCCACGAGTCTCGTTTCTCACCTTCATACGCCTCCTTATTTCGCAGGTAGTTCAATCCACGGCGACGCGACCTCCAAAAGGCTCAGTCCGCCATGACAGATCTTGGGAAAACCGCCCTGGACCGGCCACTTGCGCTGTCCCGTGACCATGCAGAATCCATTCGAGACAAGAAACAGCGGAGGCAGGAAACGCGCCTGCGGAGACACATTCTCGGCAAATCGCTTGCCGTGGAAATTCGCCTTCAGGAAGTCAACCGCGCCCGACGGCTCCTTGATTTCAGTCGAGAATTTTGCGGCATCGGCATAGCCGTGATCAGATGTTATGACCAGCTGACGTCCCGTCCGAAGCGCGTCGACCAGCTTCCAAAAGCCATCGTCCTGCAGCTGCTGGCGCGTCAACTTGAAGACTTCGGCTGCGGTCTTGTTGCCGGCGTGGATCAGGTCGTCGACGAACGAGTGCCAGATTACGACGCTCGGAACAGGCGGAACCGGCACATCCTCGAAAGGAACAGATGTCGAGTCCGTCGAGCAGCGTCCCCCGAACAGCTTGAACGAGCCGGACTTGCCGTTGTTCGCAAGCGACGCCCGAGTCGGCGTTCCGAGGGCCTTGGCGAAGGCCGTCGTGTCGGAAGGCGCTTCGGAGAACGTCACTTCCGCCGACACTGCGAGTTCCCGCCGCTTGGCTTCTTCGACAATGACCTTCATCTCGCGCAACGACAGAGCATCCATGATCAGGACTGCTTTGCTGCCAGTGCACCATTGCGCAAGCCGCGCACTAGTCCGCGGAGCAGCCGTCGGGAAGGCCTTCCACAGATCGAAGGCCGACTCGGCGAGGATGCGATCCGGGAGGACCGTCATCCGATGCAGTTCTTCCGGCGAAGATGCACCAAGCGCCAGCTGGGCAAGCGCCTGCGCAACGCCATGCCACGTCACTGCCGGAGACGCCGGATGTGCCGCCAACAACAGATCTGTCCATTCCGCGTTTATCATCACGCCTCCTCCTCGACCTCCATAGACGCCTTGTACTTTGAGGGAAGGCGCATCAGAAACGTCTTAAGGTCAGAGACGGAGATGCCCTCGACGCTCAAGGTCGCGCTTTTGAGCTTCTTGCCCGCAAGCCCCCATTCCTCGAACTTACCCTGCAACGTCGAGCCGTTCGCCGGGGCCGCCGTGTGCTTCTTCGGTGCAACTGGAGTCGGATTGACAGGCAGAACCGTCGGCGGATTCGGGGGCAACACCGTCGGCGGGTCGTTCGGAGGCGTCGGTGATGGGGGAACGGGCGTTGGCTGCGGATTGGGGGTTGGCTGCGGATTGGGCGGCGACGGCGGTGTCACACCACCGCCCACATTGCTGGCCAGGCCGAGCATCATCCGCTTAAGTTCGTTCCCGGTGCGCGACGTCTTCTGCCGCACGTACGCCAATGCCTCTTCGGCCGATTGCCCCGCCATCTTCGTGTACCACGTACCGTCCACGTGAAGCGCAATCTTCCCCTGCGCGGCCACGCGCTGGATATGATTCATCGAGCGTTGTTCTCCGAGATACACCGCCGTGTCGCCAGGCGACGGCTCCTTCAAGTCGTCGATGAAATCGGCGACGGACATGCCGTCCTTGGCCGCGTCCAATAGCCGCTTCTCAAAAACGTCCTGCTCGAAGAATCGCTCCTCAAGGAGCTTCTCGACCTCCTGCGGGACTTCTACGCCGCGCTTGTCCAGCGGCTCGCGCACAAACTGGCAATTTCCGGGAGAGCCGAAATCCCATTTCTGGAGAACCGCGAAATGGACAAAGCGTTCTTTGATGGCCTTCTCAAGAGGGTCGGTGAATTCCTTGAACAGGGAATGATACAGGAAGTCGTTTCGTCCCCACGCCTCCTTCGAACAGAGATAGCTGCACCGCGCGGCAAAACGAAGTTCGGCGTCGTCAAAGAGCCCTTTTGCCGTGCCGTACTGCACAAGGAACCGAACGGTGTTGCGCTTGGCACTGATCTTCGTAGCCAACCATCTGCCGAGGGTTGCGTTCAACGCCGCCGAACTGGGGAACACATCCGGCACAACTAGCAGAACCTGTCTTGCCCAGAGATTGGGGCGCTCCTGTTCAGGGAGATCGTCCGTCCAGTTGTCCTCCTGCCAGTTCGGCCCGAGAACGACGACTTGCGAGGGCGACTGCGATTCGGAGACGAAGCAACGGCGTATCTCCCGCTGGAGCCATTCGGTGTCCTTGCCGGGGAACGAAAGGCTGGAGGCCGTGGCAGTCGGTTTCCACAGATTGTCGTTCTTTGCATTGACGCGAACCCGCGCACGGGGGTTTACCTCCTGCTCAAACCAATAGGTCTTTGCGTTAGGATCGTCGTGGATGTTGACGCTGTTTTCGACGAGCGTCTGCATCTGCAGGTTGAAGTCATTGTCGTCAATCGGCTTGATGCCCGCGAGCGCGAGCTGAATGTCTGCGGCGTGGGCGCCGCGCGTCCGTCCGGGAGCCATCGAGTGCATCCAAATTGACGCGACCATGTCCGCAAGGCGCGGGACCGTCGCGCCCGAATCGCGTACTTCTGCGACGTTGCGCTTCGCAATCTCGCGCAGATGGCTTTGGCCTGCCTGATTGGCGATCGAATCGACGAGCGCCTGCACTTCGCCGGAATCACCCTCGACCGTGAAAAGCGACGAGGTAATGACCGGAACCGTCTCGCCGCGCGACTTGAACACCATCGCCAGAATGCGGATCATGTCACGCGTTTCCTGCGCGGCGTCCGCCATGAGGATCTGGTCTTCGAGCAAATCAAGAAGCTCTGGCGCGAAGGGCCAGGAAAGGCAAACCTCTTCAAGCACCTTCTGCGCATTCTTTCGCCCGTCCTGCTCGTACACCAAACGATAACGCTCCGAGGCGTACGGCTGAACCAGCGACTCGATCTGATCCGTCGGAATATGCATGCGGTTCTCAAACAGGCGATGCAGGATGAGGCGCTTGCGGTCCTCCTTCGCCGTGTCGCCGGAGAAATCGATGAGAATCGGCGTCTGCCGATGAATCTGCTTGAACGCCTCAGTGTTGTTCTCGCGCACCGAGACGATGAACACGAGCGTGTCGGGCGAATCTTTCGCGATCTCGGACAGCGTCTGGACAAAAGAGAAGGCATTGGCCCGAACCTTATATCCCTTGTGCTGTTCTGGAAGATCGTCGTACCAGGTCTGGAACTCGTCGAGGATCAGGCATGTCGGCGTATCGCGGAACATCTCTTCCATCAACGCGCGCGGCGGCACGGCGGCATTGGACGCCTGGAACTTGCCCTTGAAAAGCTGTCCATTCGGGTGGCGGTCGAAAATCAGATCCCACAGGAAATTGTAGTTGTGACTGTTCACAGCCTCAGTGATCGGGAAGTAGCCACGACGAATCTTGTACTGGCCAATGGACGTATCGCCAAGCTGAGCAGCCCACGTTGAGAGCCACTGCTCGGCGACTTCCGGCGACTTGATGCAATGGTGCAGAACGGCCATCAAGTGCGACTTGCCCTTGCCACGTCCGCCCATCAGGACAACCGGTCCTGTCAAGTTGTCCTCGCGCAGACAGTTCACGGCCTTGAGCAAATCCGCCGTCGGGTAGGTGATCTTCAAGAACTCCTCCGGGGCCACCTCCGTCGCGCCGTCATGCTTCTGCGAACGAAAGTCAATGACGGTACCACGCAGATTCTTTTTCAGGAATTCATCTCGAAGCTTGAGGTTGAGCATACAGTAATCCTTTTAGAGAGGTTTATATTATACCATAAGTAAGCGCTGGACAATGGTGGCCATCGCATCTATTTGCATTTCATCCTCGGGGTGGCCGTAATGATAAATGCTCCGGGCGCTTGCATTCATTCTTGCAAATGACAAAGAAATTTATCACTCTTATGCCCAAGAAAACAGCAAATATGATATACTGTCCCACGTCAAGCCAAACGCAAACATGGCGCAGCCTGTTCGTGTCAACTGATCAGTCCTGGCGGATTCGACTCGATGCGGGCGGAATGTACCTTGCAAGGGAACAACGGAGAAGAGAGTTGAAAACAAGAGTTACAGATTCGCGATTTACGCCACTCTCCAAGGACATATCCGAAGGAGAGGCTGATACTAGGTCGATGGTTCCACATTCTGTGTGGGTGGGAATCTGCATGAGGAAGGTGTCTCATGGCTCGTCGTAATCGTAGATACATCGACAACGCAAATCAAATTCTACTTGAACTTGACCATGCAGGGGCTGCAATC
>JAFUDL010000087.1 GCA_017459225.1 Kiritimatiellia bacterium | reverse complement strand
GCCGCGCCCGCCGAAGACGCAGAGGATCGTGACCTTGGTGCCAGCCGCCGAGCCGGGCTTTGCCCATTCGCCCCGCAGCGCAACACCGCCGTCGATGCGCAGCGACTTCTCAAGGCGATAGCGTCCCGCAGGCAGGAAAAGCGTGCCGCCGCCCTTCGACTTCAACTCGTCCATCGCCTGCTGCAGAATCTCCGTCGCGTCTTCCCTGCCAGTGAGGTCTGCCCCGCGCTCTGCGGCGCTGATCGAAAAGACGATCGCATCGCGCGGTACGATCCCCGACGTAGGCACGGCAACCTGCGGACGCAGTCCCTCCGCGCGTCCATCCCCGCACAGGGCGATGGAGAGCGCGGCCAAAACAATACACGTACGCAAGTTTTTCATAAGTACTGACGTCAATGGATGAATATCACAAAGGTGCCTGGGCCGATCAGGCGGCCAGTTCCAGTCACGAACGTAGGCTGCGTGCGCGCCGAGATCGTGTTGCCGATTTTCTCCCCGTCGTAATATACCGCGCCGACTCTCCCCTCGAACCCGTCGTCAAGCTGGAGCTTAGCGCCGGCTGCGATGTTGAGCGTGACTGGCTTGAGCCGATCACCCATCTTTCCACCAAGCGCGTAGGAGGTGCCCACACTCACGTTGTCGAGAAGCGCCTCGCAGTCCTTCGTCTCTCCGTCCACAACCGGGTCGAGCGCGGTGAACGCGAGCCTGTGCACGCCAGCCTCGGGAATGGACACCATCACCGTCACGCGCCGCCAGGCCTTGTAGCTTGGCGCGCATGCCGAAGGCTCGTTCTGCGCCGTGGACTGAAGCGTATCCGTCTCATGCACCAATGCACCATCCATCAGCACGCCGATCTTCGCCCAGTATTGGTTGTTCTCTCCAGCCCAGCGCGTGTTCCAGTCAAAGGAAATCGTGACGTCGGTGTTCGGATGCTCCGTCGTGATGTCGCGGGAGATTACGCCAGCGGCCACGCTCGCCGTCTTACGCAGATAGGCTGTGTGCTGGTTCGCATCGCCGCCGTTGGCCGCAAGCTGCCCGTTCATGGTAAAGTAGCTACCGTCGCTCGCGATGCCCGAACCGTCGTTCGACGAATCAAAGATCCAGCTCGTGAGATATTCGCTGAAGTAGGCGGTGTTCTTCTTGGCACGCCGGTCACGGTCGCCAGCGTTGCCGGTGGTGATCGGCTTGGCCGGCTCGAAGTCGCCTTCCGCCACAAGCGTAGGCTCGTTGAAGACACGTCCTGTAGAAAGTGCAAACGTTCCCTCAGATACGTTCACCGTCATCTCCTGCACTTTCTCTCCTGCCGCTTCGAGAAGCCAGCCGAGCTGCCCCTCGCCTGTCTTCGTGACGCCCGCGCCCGATTCGGCGAAATCGCTCACCCACAAGGACGCATTCTCGGCGACTTCTATCTCGCCGTTCTGCGAGGAAAGCTCGCCGAGCCGCACGCAGCTCGCCGTCGCGCGCAGCGTAGCGCCGTCAACGAGCGCCACATCGCCTCTGAGCGCAAGCGGCGCCGCAAGTTCGAGACGGACAGCGCTCGCCGTGGTGCCGCCCGTGTGGGACGACGACGCCGCAAGCCGCACCGTGGGCAACGATTCGTCGCCCGTGAACGTGAGCGCCCCCTCTCCTATGAATGGCGCGTACACGCACACCGGCACGGCCTCTCCGCCCTGCTCCGGCACAAGGTCGATCGTGCCGCCCTTCTCCGAAAGCTCCACCTCCATGCGACGCGCAAGCGGGAAGAGGTTCAGTTCGCCCGTCTCCGCCTTGTTCATCTTCAGCGTTCCGCCGTCGAAGCGCAGATGCGAATTGCTCGACGTATCGCCCCTCTGCACATACGTGGGGAAACCACTTGAAAGCAGAAACGCGCCCTCGCCGATCGTCCAGTCCGCATCGCATGCGCTGACCGTCTCCCACGTCGGCGTGGAATCGCTGAAGCGCAACTCGTTCTGCACCTGGATGCGCGAGCCAGGCGACAGCACCACGGCAGTCTGCGCGCCGACGACGTCGAACCAGTCCACCACGAACGGCGTGGCGCCGCGGAATTCCACCGTGCCGCCGAGCGCCCCCGCCGTGCTGTTCTGCACCGTGAACTTGCGCACCCTTCCATCGTCGCCGACCGTCTGCACGCCTTCGACGACGATCTTGTTCCCCGGACGCACCCCGGTCTCGTCGCCAGCGCGTCCGTCAACGCGTGCGGCCAGGTCAAGATATCTCACTTCGCTGTCGGCAAGAACAATCGTCGGGTCGAGATTCGCCGTCTCTGCGGCGTGCGCGTGCAGCGCGACCTGACAGGACTTGCCGTTGGCAATCGGCACTTGGTAGTCGACATCCGAGAACACAGCTCCGCGCAACGTGAGCGTTGTGCCCGCGCTTGCCGCAATGCCCTCTTCGGTGAGGCCGGTCGTGGTCATCCTCAGCGCGGCGACGGCAGGCGCGAACTCGCCCGACTCGCCCAGCACAAGGCGTCCGCAGCCGTTCTGGCCCGTGCCATCGCCAAACGCCAGCAGCGCCGCCGGATCAAGCGTCGTGACGGTCGCCGCCAGCACCTCGCCGCCGCGGAAGGTCACGCCGTCCGAGAAGAGTCCTGTGCCCGTGAGCGAGAGCTTCGTGTTGCCGCGTTTGATTAACGCCACCGGACCATCCGTCGTGCCCGTGAACACATGGTCGAGCGACGGCGAAAGATCGATTGCGGCCGGCACGCCCGCCGCGGCCGAGAGCCTGCCGCCGCCCTCAAGGCCATGCACCCTCACAAGCGGCGTGGAGATGGATACGCCCGCTCCAGTCGCCACTTCCAGAATTCCGTTGACCGAACAGGCGCCAGTCTCGCGCATCACTAGCAGCTTGACGGCCGCGCCGCTCGTGGCCGCAGCCACATACAGGCGCCCGGCCGCACGCGCCGTCGGCTCAGGCAGACGCTGGTAGCGCACGCCGTCGCGCAGGAACCCAGGCGCCTTCGCCACCCAGCGCGTCTGGATCGCAAGCCTGTCGACTGGAAGCGCACCCTCCTCTTCGGGGAGCGTGCGTTCGGAGACCGTCATGCGCAATGGATCCTCCTGCGCCTGGTCGCCTTCCACGAATCCAACGTGCGTCACCCAAAGCGCGCTGTCGGGCGTGAAGGTGCCGTCGGCAGCAGGCGTCAGCACTTCCGCCGACGTCTGCGCGAAGGCCACCTCGCCGCCTTCCACAGTCAGATCGCCCGCCACTACCGTGTTCTGCGCGAACGCAAGCGTGCCCGCGCCCTTCTTCACGAGCGCGCCGGTGTAGAACGGCTCGGCGAGTTCAAGCGAGCCGTCCGCCACCGTGATGTCGGCAGTGGAGACGAACGAGAACGTAGCCCCCGCGATGGTGCGCCGCATCGCATCGCTCTGCACGAGCGCCATCACCTGCACGTCCGCATCAAGAACGATCCGCTGTTCGGAAGAACCCTGCGCGGCGAACGTGACAGTCGCGCCCACGCCCGAAGGCAGCTTCCCTCCCTGCCAGTTCGCGGGGTCGGACCAGTTCGCCTCGGCCGCCGACGAGATCCACGTGCCGTCCTGCTGCTCGCTTTCGGAGGTCATCACGAGTGGGCCATACGCGGCAAAGCTCGTCATCATAACGGTGTCGTACTCGGCCTTGATCCAATCGGCAGAGGCTACGCCGTTGTAGATGCGCAGTTCGTCCACCGTGCCGTTGGCGAAGGGAAACTGGAAGTCCTGCGCCTTGCCGAGGTTCGCGTAGCCCGCCATGTTCCCGTAGCCGAAGTATGCGGAATTCGCGCCATCGCCCACCGTCACCGCCCTGATCGACCCTTCAGTGGCGAGCGCAGCGCCGTCGAGATAGGCGGCGGCGGACGTTCCGTCGAAGCATGCTGCAAGATGGTGCCATTCGTTTGCCGTCCATCCCATCGCGGCAGTCGTCTTGCACGTGGTGGTCTTGTCGCCGCCGCGAATGTATAGTTTTCCGTCGGTGTTCTGAAAAGTGTCGAATCCCGCGCCGGCGGAATCGGCCTTCCAGCAGAAGAGCCGCGAGGCCTTCGTGGGGACGGATCTGGAGGGCATCAACCAGCCGGAGACTGTCAATTTCTCGTAGTTCGAGATGTACTGGTCGATGAGCGCCGCCTTCGGCGTGGCGAGCCATACGACGGCGGTGGTGCTCGCATTCAGGCGCAGTGCGTTGCCGAGCGGCGCCTCGCCCACCGCCGCAAGAGTTGTTGCGTCGAACGCGGTCTGCTCAAGTTCATGGCCTGTGGCGTCAACGGGATTGTTGTAGCTGAGATGCCACACGGCCGCATACGAACCCTGCCACACGTCGGCCGCAGTGTAGGCCGGCACATCCGCGGCGGCCTTGCCGATATAGGCGGTAACGGCAGTGGACGTTCCCGCAAGAGCCGGCACGCGCACCCACACGAGCACCTTGCCGTCGCTCACGGAATCTACATCGTACGCGAGAAGATTCCCCTCGCCGTCGATCACGGCGAGATCTGAATAGTCGGCCTGCCGGAAGCAGGTGACCGGCAGGCGCAGCAGCACCGGAAAGTTCACCAGCGTCTCGGTGCCCGTGTATCCCGAGAACGTTACCGTCTGGTGCGCGTCATACCCCTGCGGCTCGACTGCGGACGCAATCCCGGCAAGCGCGCATACGGCGCCGAGCAAACATGCCATTCTTGATCTTCTCATTTTCATTCTCCTTCTTTCGCTCATCGTACAAACATCTGGAACGGCCACGCACGCGGAATGTCGTAGCCAATCATAACGCGGTCTAGCAGAATGTCACACGTTCCATCTCCATTCGCCACCGCGACAAAGGCGAACGTGTGGGGGCCAGCCTGGGGCATGGTGAAAGAGGCTGAAAACTCGGGCCATAGCGACCACGTGTCCACCAGATCCGACACCGCCACGCGCACTCCGTCCACTTCCAGCGCAACGCGTCCCGTGAAAATCCTGTTGTCGTAGTAGCGCCCTGCAATGCGGCAGGAGACCGTCACCTTCGTCTTCGGCGCAGGGACCTCGAACGCATGCGCTATTCTGCCCGGACCAACGCCGTCGGCAATGCGCAGGAATGCCGCATGGCGGTTCGACGCGCCAAGTTTCGCAAGCTGTCCGCCGTTTGAAAAATAGCTGCCGTTGTTGCAGATGCCGCTGCCGTTGGCGTCCGACGGGCCAAACGTCCAGCGCGACAGGTTCGCGGCAAGCCACGCGGCATCGCGCACTGAACGCGCGTCCTGCTTGGCGCGGTTGTTCGTGACAAGCGCGTTCACGGGCTCGAAATCGCCGTCGTCGACAAGCGTCGGCTCGATGTGGATATATCGATCCACACCCGCTTCGTCAAGCGCGTTTGTGAGCGCAAGCGGCGGCAGAGCCAGCGCAAGCGCCGCGTAGGAGGCGTAGATCGTGCGCACATCGCGCGCGTAAGCGTCAAGAAGCGTCGCCCCAACCGCGGAGCCGCCGCGGGCGAGAGTGCGGGCAAGTGCGAGTTCCACGAGCGACTTTGTGCGCGATGCGTCGTCCACAGAGTTGTTGCCGCCATCCGCGTCGTTTGCCGGCACTTCGGCGAGCGAGGTGCGCGCATGGCCGGTCAAGGACGTACCGCGCGCGACGGCCGCCTCAAGCGCCTCGAAGAGCTCGCGCGAGGAGAGGTCCTCCACCGCAAGCGTGAGAAGGCGCACGTGCGAGAGGCGAGCGCTCTCTCCAGTTTCGTCCACGTGCCGTGCGACGAGCTCGCGCAGCACTACGAGCGCCGCGCCTCGCGATCCGCCGCGGCGCCGGTCAACCGATCGGACAACGCCCTCGCCGGCCTGTATTACGCGCGAGCGCTCTCCCGGCTCGACTCCCGCGCGAAGGCCGGCGACCCGGAGGCCCGCGTCGCCTACGGGGAGCTGCTCCTGTTCCCCCGGACCAGCGACGACATCTGGGAGCCCGACGCCGCCTGGGCGCGTGCGGAGAACGCCCGCCAATGGCTCCTGCCCGAGGCCGAGAAGGGCAATCTCTCCGCCCTGTCCATGGCGGTCGAATCCTTCGAAACGAACTTCTTCCCCCGGCCGTCCTTCCTGCCCGACGACCCCGCCGCGGCCGCATCGAACGCCGCGACGCGCGTCCGCTTGCGCGACCGGCTCGTCGCGGGGCTCCAGCAGGCCGTCGACCAGGGGGGCG
>JAFUDL010000086.1 GCA_017459225.1 Kiritimatiellia bacterium | reverse complement strand
GCCAGCCTTCGCCTGCTGAGACGGACGACACCGCCACCGCCGCCGCGCGCCGCGTGTGCGCGCCCTGCGCGGCGAACGCCTTCATCATCATCACGAAGCCAGTGCAGCCAACGCGAATCGTCTCCTCGAAGAACGAGCCCCCTAGCAGCGCGAGCGGCTTCACCGGACAAGTCCCCACGGCGTACACCACCGCGTTTAACGGACCCTCCGCCGTGAAGATGCGCATCAGGTCGAGCTCCAGCGAATCCGCGTTCGCGAAGTCGACCACAGCAGTCTTGTGAAGTTCAGGCTGCGGCAGGGCGGCTCTCACCGCCTCCACCGCAGCCCAGTCGCGTGCAACAAGCACGCATTCATATCCACGACGCGCGGCCTCGGCGGCCACGGCGCGGCCGATGCCGCCCGTGGCCCCTGCGATAAGAATCTTCTCGCCGCGCGCCGTCACCGCAGAGCGGCCTCACTCGTCATCGTCGTCGTCATCGTCGGCGCTGCCAAGAGCAGTAACCACCGCGCCGAACGTCTTGATCTCGTCAGCCGTGAGGCGCATGGCGAACTTCAGCGCGCCGTCCTTGCGCACCCACGTGGCGCCCGCGAACGCTCCGCCAGGAGCAGCCGGAGGAAGCGCGGCCAGGATGGCGTTGTACTGCTGCCTCTCCTCGGGCGACGTGAACTTCAGGTAGATGGGCATGCCGACGTCACGCACGAGGGCGTAGGGCGTGGCGTAGACGTAGCCCAGCACGGCGGCCTTGTCGGCTTCGGGCACTGCGGCGAACAGGCGCTGCGCGCCCTGACCGGCGGGAGCGGGGGCGATGGAAACGCCAGGCGCGGCGAGCTTAGCCCTCCCGCCCTTCGGGCCGTTCTGGAACGAGAATTCGGTCACCGTGCCGCCGAGCACCTTGGCGATGGCGTCCTTGACCTCTGCGATCTCCTTGGGATCCGTCTTGCTCTTGCCTTCGGAGCAGGCGTCGCTCTCCTTTGCCGCGAGATCGACGAGACGCGCCCAGTCGAACGCGTACTTGCCGTCGGCGAGCTTTCTGAGGATGCCGTTCGCGGGCCACTGGCGCTCGAGGATCGCGATTATGCGATCAAGGAACTTGCCAGGAGCGGCAATGACGGCCGGCGGAATCTGCGAGCATTCGCCCTTCACAAGCACGGCGGGACGCTTCTGCGCATCGAACGCAAAGGCAAACGAACTCCAGTCTTGCGGACCCACCTTGACGCCGTCGAAGGACTTGTACAAGTCGATCACGGCAACCAGCAGATCGTCGAGCGTCTGCTTGTACTTGGCGAGACGTTCATCCTTGTTGTCCTTCAGGAGCGTGCGCAGCGTGCCGAAGAAGTCGGTGGCCATCTTAGTGTAATCGCCAAACTCCTTGCCCTCCAGCTGCGCGAGCGTGTTCTGCGCCATTGTGAGGCCCGCGCCGGCGGGGATCTCGTCGAACGCCTTGCCGGTCAAGGCCGCGCCCGCGGGAACGAACGGCGCCGCGCCCTTGCGGAGGCTCGCGCCACCCCAGAGGGCGAGACCCTTGTCGTCGAAGCCCAGCGCCACCTTCAGGATACCGATGGAACGCAGAACATCGAGCTGATTCTTGCGAATGGCCTGAATTGAGGCGAGGGTCTTGGCAAGGCCGGCGTCCATCTCGGCGGACTGCAGCTGCTTCTCCTGCGCGGCCTGGGCCTTGTCGACAATCGTGGCGATCGCGTTGACGCCGCGTCCGTTCACGAACACGCGCGTGAGCGCGGGCTTGGGCGACTTGAGGCCCTCTTTTGCCTTGGCGATGTCCACAACGGCGCGCGAGGCCATGGCGGCGCTCTGGGCGAAGGCGCAGAACTTGCCGTCCGCAGTGAACTTGGCGTACTTGAAGGATTTCTTCTTCTTGGCGAACTTGATCACGCCGGAGGCATCCTTCGTGGCGCCCTGGTTGGCCGTCATGAGGGCCTCCTCGCCGCCAGCGACGGGATAGAGCAGCGCGAAGTCCGAGATGTTATCCACATCAGGCGACTCGCCATCGAAGTTGAGCGCGGCACCTTCGCCGTGTCAAGGTACACAAGCGCGTAGACGGGCTGAGCGCCGTCTATCGGACCATAGTCCTTGGCAAGCGCCTGCTGGGCGGCCGCCATTGCCATGGCAGGCATCATAGGCTGGTTGAACATCGTGCCGACTGCTGTCGCGGTCTGCGTGATCTCGCTGAAGGGAGCGATATACGCCGCCGCAACGAGGTGCTGTTTTGGGGCGGCCTCTGCGGCCACCAGCCCGGCGGCCGCGGCCATCCAGGCTATCATCATCAGTCTCTTCATCTTGGATTCCTTTTTGTTTGTTGTTTTTGGGGTAGAAACTCTTTGCTTTCCGTAGTGGCCTCCCGTCAGGGAGGACGCTGTAAAGAATATCAAACCTGCGTTAAGCGTCTGTTAAAGAACTTCAGAAGGCTGCTCCTACTTTGCGTACTCCACGCACCTCAGCTCGCGCACAACCGTCACACGGATCATGCCGGGGAACTTCAGCTGCGCGGAGATGTCGCGGCATATCTCGCCGGCGAGCTCCGCGGCGGCCTTGTCGCCAACCGCGTCGGGATCCACCATCACCCGCAGATCGCGTCCGGCCTGGACGGCGAATGCGTTGGCCACGCCAGGATGCGACTTCGCGATCTTCTCGAGATTCTCTAGGCGCTGAATGTAGTCGGCGGCCTTTTCCTGGCGTGCGCCAGGCCGCGCGCTCGAAATCGCATCCGCCGCCGCGCAGATCACGCCGTACACTCCACCGTCCACGCCCGCTTCGGAATGGTGCGCCGCCACAGCCGCGCACACGCGCTTCTCCTCGCCGTGCGCCGCGAGGAACTCAGCGCCAAGAGCGGCGTGTGCGCCCTTCTTCTCCGCGGTGATGGCCTTGCCGATGTCGTGCAGGAACCCAACGCGCCGCGCAAGCGAGCCATCGAGCTTCATCTCCGCCGCGATGGTGCCAGAGAGAATCGCCACCTCCACCGAATGGCGCAGCACGTTCTGCGAGAACGACGTGCGGAAGCGCAGTTCGCCCATGAGGCGCAGCACCTCCGCAGGAAGGCCCGACACGCCCGCCTCCGCCGCGGCCTCCGCGCCGCATTCCTCGTTTTCCTTCTCCACGTTCTCACGTGCGGTCTCAACTGCGTGCTCGATGGAGGCGGGATGTATGCGCCCGTCGGCCACGAGCGCCTCGAGCGCGCGGCGCGCCACTTCGCGCCTGTGGGGGTCGAATGCCGAGAGCACCACCGCGTCAGGCGCGTCGTCGAGGAGCAGCGTCACGCCCGTCGCCGATTCGAACGCACGCACGTTGCGCCCGTCCCTGCCCACGATGCGCCCCTTCATCTCGGCGCTCGGCATCAGCACCGCGGTTGTCGAAAGCTCGTTCACGTGAGCCACCGCGCAGCGCTGCACAGCCTCCGCCACGATCTTCGCGGCTATCGCCTCGCCCTGCTCGCGCGCGGCCTCCTGGATGCGGCGGCTGAGGATCGCCGCGTCGGCGCGAAGCTCGGCGTTGGCGCGTGAGAGTATCTCGCGCCGCGCCTCGGCGTGCGTCATGCGCGAGAGCTCCTGCAGGCGGCGATCCGCGGCCTCGTTCTTCTCCTCCGCCTCGCGGAAGCTCTTCGCGGCCTCGGCGCTCTTCACGGCGGCTGCGGCCTCGCGCTCGTCGAGCAAAGTGGCCTTGCGGTCGAGATTCGCCTCGCGCTGCGTCTGGCGGTCTTCGATCGCCTGCAGCTCGGCGCGGCGCTTCTTTGTGGACGCCTCGAACTCCTCGCGCACCTTCACCACCGTCGCGCGCGCGGCGATGTCGGCCTCCTTCAGGCGGGCCTTTATCTCGGCCTCGGCCTCTTCGTCGCGAAGGCGCATCTTCTTCTCTATCGACTCCGCCTGCCAGCGGCCCACGAGACCGCGCAGAGCGTAGCCCAGCAGCAGGCCAAGGAGCAGCAGCACCGCGATGATCAGAATCGCGACGCCGTCCGAAAGGCCGTCCCACGTGCTGCTGGATAGAGCGAAGAAGAGCATGGCAGCCTACGCTTCGCCTTTCCCCGCATTGGGCTGCGGAGCCATTGACTTTAGGAGGAGTCCGAAAAGATACGTGCGCTCGGCCGGCGGAAGCGCGTCGAAGCCGTCTAGATGCGATCGCATCTCTGCCACGCCCTCGTCGAAGCGCGCGCGCGCGGGCGACGCGTCGTCGGCCGCGAAGGGGTAGCTCTTCTCCGCGATCCACTTGGCGAGACGCTCGGCGGCGGCGGACTCCGCGCGCCGGCGGAAATGCTCCTTGAGAATGCGCCGCACGCCGTCCAGCCACGCACGCACCTCCGGGTGCAGCTCGTCCATCACGAGCGCGTTCTCGGCCGCGAGCTCGTCGAAGCGACCACCCACAAGGTATGCGGTGTAGCTGAATGGCAAACCGCTGCGCACGCCGCTTGGCCTCTCGTGCAGCGTGAAGCCGTCGCGCCCGCAGAAGACGATGCGCCCCTTCCCGGAGAACTTGCGCCGCCACTCGATCACCTCGAGCTTCGCCTCTACGCCCGAGTCGATGCGCACGATGTACGGAGTCGAGACGCGCTGCACCACGACGGGCGAGACGGGGATTCCGCAGAACCACACCCGCACGCCGGGATACGCCTTGAGATAGAGCGCGAACTTCGAGGCGAGAGTCTGCACCACGTGCTCGGCGTTCGTTAGAACGTCCACCGTGGCGCGCACTCCGGTCACGTAAACCTCGGTGCCCGAGGCGGGTCCGGCGGGAGCGCTTTCAAGATGGAACACTCCCGGATCTTCCGCGTCGCCAGATATCGTGTAGGAAAGCAGCTCGCCGCCGGCGTTCATCGTGGTGCGCCACTCGACGTGCGAGCCAAGCGCGAACGCCTTGAACCTGCCGCGGCCATGGCGGCCGTGGAGACGGCGGTGCGCGGTTGGCGTGGTGCCACCGCCCACCATCTTCCAGCTGCCACCAAGCGAGCCGAACGTCTCCTCTAGGCGCAGAATGTCGATGCCGGTGCCATCGTCGGATACGCGCACCGCCTCCACGCCGCCTAGAGGATTCTGCAAAACGTCCACCTTGACTTCGCGCGCGTCGGCGTCAAGCGCATTCCAAACGAGCTCCTCAACCGCAGAAAGCGGAGAGGCGCTCGAAAGCGAAGCCACATGGTCGGCACGGGCCTGAACATAGATGTCTTTTGTCATAAAATCAGAATAGACCGCTAGGTTTGAATCACAATTATATCAAATTACCCTTGCAGCTGACAAATGTGAAAGTGTAAAAGTTTCGTTCTCAAGTTTCGAGTTTCTAGTTTCTGGTTTCGGGTTTCTGGTTTCGAGTTTCGGGTTTCGAGTTTCTAAGGCAATTGCAAAACCAGGTAGGGACGCGCGTCCCGCGCGTCCGCGGTCACGCGG
>JAFUDL010000085.1 GCA_017459225.1 Kiritimatiellia bacterium | reverse complement strand
GGCCTGCCGGATCCTACGGCGCCCGGCGCGCCCGCGGCGCGCGGCGCGCACGCGGGGAGCGACGAGTCGGGGAAGGGCGACTACTTTGGTCCGCTCGCCGTGGCGTGCTGCTATGTGGACGACGCGATCGCCGAGGAGATGCGCAAGATGCGCGTTGTGTGGTACGACTCGCGCGACGTGAAGCATGTGGACGACGGCGGAGTGCGCGACTGCAAGCTCATCTCGAACAACGCCGTGCTGATGAGCATGGCCACGATGATCCGCAAGCTGCTGGGTGAGAGCCGCTACGCGACCGTGAAGATCGGCCCCGCGGCGTACAACCGCCTCTACGCGAAGATGAAGAACGTGAACCGTCTGCTCGCATGGGCGCACGGCACGTGCATAGAGGAGCTGCTCGAGAAGCAGCCGTCGTGTCCGCTCGTGGTGGTGGACCAGTTCGCGCCCACGGAGTCGACGATAAAGCGCGCCCTCAAGACGCGCGGCAAGGCGGTGACGGTGGAGCAGCGCCACAAGGCCGAGAGCTACTCCATGGCCGTGGCGGCGGCGTCGGTGCTCGCCCGCGACGCGTTCCTGCGCGCTCTCTGCGACATGGCGCACGACGTTGACCCTTCGGCGCAGGCGCCTCTCGGCGTGGTGCCGATCGGCAGCAGCGACCCGCGCGTTCGTGAGATTGCCGAGCGGATGACGCGCGAGCACGGCCCCACGTGGCTGATGAACCACTGCAAGGCGCATTTTCAGACTACGGACAAGGTGCTTGCCGCGTGCGGCAAGTCAAGACAGGATCTTCCGCCAGAAGGCCAGGTGACCTCGGCGGTCAAAAACGGAGAGTATTCAAATGGTTGAGTTTTTCGCTAATTCGCTTATGAGCGGATATCTGCAGTCGAGCGCGATGGGCCGCGGAATAGTGCTCATCCAGCTGCTCGGCAGCGTGGTGATGTACACGATGATCATCGGCAAATGGAGGGAGCTGAGGGGAATCCAGAATGTCTCTCGGCGCGTCACGCGCGACGTGATGGGCGAGCCGTGCGTGCTGAACCACTATCTCAATCGAAGGGAGAGCGAGCACTCTCCGATTGAAAACATCTACTGGAGCACATGCGACCGCACGATCAAGCAGCTGTCGCCGAAGACGCGGGATGCTATGATCAAAAACGGGCAGGGCGGATTGCCCGCCGTGCTGACGAAGCACGAGATGGGGCTTGTGAAGTCGCTGGCCGAACACGCGCTCGACGAGGAGTCGATACGCGTCGAGAGGGGCATGGGCGTGATCGCCACAGTTGTTGCGCTCGCGCCGATGCTAGGCCTTCTCGGCACGGTGTGGGGCGTGCTGGACGCCTTTGCCGACATGGGCGCGGCTGGCTCCGCCACCATCGCCACAATGGCCCCCGCGATTTCCTCCGCCCTCGTGACAACCGTAGTGGGCCTCATAATCGCAATACCCGGAGTGGCCATGCACAACGTCCTCATGTCAATGGTGCGCGGAATCCTCTCTGCGATGGAGGGATTCGAGGATGATCTCGTGGGGCGCATCAGCCTTGAGTATCAGGAGGAGAGGTCTGTCTGATGAGCCGCAGAAATAGACATTCCAGCCGCATCGGCGGCTCGAAGGCGTCGATCGACATGAACTCGCTCATCGACCTCACGTTTCTTCTGCTAGTCACGTTCATGCTCACCATCCCCGCGCTCGAGCAGGGCGTCTCGATCATGCTGCCGCGCGCCAAGACGGACACTCTTCCCACCAAGAACGCGAAGGCGAACGTGATCACCGTGGACGTTAACCACCGCGTGTTCATGAACAATGTGCCCATTACGCTCGAGGACCTAAGGAAAGACCTTCAGGCCAAGGTCGCGGCAGATCCTGATGTGCCCGTTCATGTGCGCGGCGACGAACGCCTGGAATACGGTGCCGTAATGGAAGTTGTAAAGATCGTGTACGACTGCCATGTGCGCAAGATGGCCATCGTCACGCAGGAGAAATAGCCACGGGGGCGCGTCATCATGTACGAGAGCGTTTCCAAATCTGGACCATTCACCACGCGGGCGCTGGTGTACTCCGTTTTGTTCCATGTCGGGCTGTTCGGATTCCTGTGGATAATGGGCTTGATCGTGACGCGTCCTCCGGAAGTGATAATCCCCATCGACATGACGGTTGTTCCGCCATGGGCGGAGCAGACTGACGATCCCAACCCGGATCCAAATCCTCCGCCGCCCAAGCCGATTGAGCAGCCGAAGCCGCCGCCCAAGCCAATCGAGCCGCCCAAAGCGCCCGATCCCAAGGTGGAGGCTGTAGAGAAGATCGTGGAGAAGCCTAAACCCAAGACTCAGGAAAAGCCGAAGCCGAAGGAGAAGGTCGATCTTCGCATAGGTGCCAAGTTGATCAACAAGCCCGTTCCCGCTCCACAGCCAGTGGATCTGCGGAAGGGGGCCACAAAGATCGACCCGCCGAAAATCATCAAGAAGTATGGCAGCGCCACGGCGAAGGACAAGCCGCTCTCGCCGGAAGAGTTCATGCGCCTCATGAACCAGGGCTACCGCATAGGAGCCGAGAATCAGATTGCGCAAAACGAAGTGCAGCGCTGCTTGAGCATCATCCAGCGCGTCATCCAGACGGAGTGCGACAAGGAGCATGTCAACTGGGCAGGCGTGCAGTCCCCCATTCTTGATCTTGCGTTCGGAAATGGCGGGCGATTGACGCGATACAGGATTCACACTTCAAGCGGCGATCCAAACTTGGATCGAGTGGTCTTGAACGCGCTGAGCCGCATAGGCTCCATTCCCGGGCTTTCCACAACATTCCTCGACAGCGTCAAGGACGGAATCCTCCTGAAGGTCAAGGCGCAGTAGCTCGGCGCAATGCCGTTTTTAGCGGCTGTAGGAGCGCAAAGACGCGACGGCTATTTTCGCCTGTTCCCGCAACGGCGGAAAAATGTGCTATAATGTTTACCATGAAAACAGAAATCACTAGACGGCATTTTGCGGCAGGCGCGGCGTGCGCCGCTCTGGCCGCGTGCGCCGATGCCAAGAGAGGAAAGCCCGCCATGAAGGAGATAGCTCTTCCGCCGCTGCCGTATGCCGAAGACGCGCTTGCGCCCGTCATCTCGGCAAAGACGATTTCCTACCACTACGGAAAGCACCATGCCGGGTACATAAAGGCACTGAATGGCCTTATATCCGGAACTCATTATGAAACTCTGTCGCTCTCGGAGATGGTGGGGCTTTCGCGCGAGCTGAACGATCCCGGGATATTCAACAATGCAGCCCAGGCGTGGAACCACGACTTCTACTGGCATTCGCTCGCCCCTGCGGGCAAGGGAGGCGAACCGTCGGCCGAACTGCTCAAGGCGATCAACGAGTCGTTCGGGTCGCTTGACAATTGCAAGAAGGCGCTTTCCCAAGCCGCCACGAGGCAATTCGGAAGCGGCTGGGCGTGGCTCGTCGCAAAGGGCGGAAAACTCCTCGTGGAGAGTACAGGCAACGCCGACACGCCGTGCAGGCAGCAGTACGTGAAGCCGCTTCTCACCATCGACGTGTGGGAGCATGCATACTATCTCGACTGGCAGAACAACCGCGCCGCATACGTCAAGGCGATTGTCGACGGCCACCTGAACTGGTCCGCCGCCTCCAGTCGCTTCGCGTCGGCCAGAGACGACTGGAGGTGTTCCAATGGCAGCCGCCCATAATGAAGGCGCATCGCGCCGAAAGGCCGGATCTCTGGACCGGCGTTCGTTCGTTGGATCGCTCGCGGCGTTTGGCGCGGGACAGGTTGCGTTCGGCGCGACGAACTGCGTTGAGCAGACGTCTGCCGCGCCGAAGGCGAAGAACAGGTTCTCGGCGTGGGACGAAGTGTCGCTCGGCGGCACGGGCATCCGCACGTCGCGTCTTGGCTTTGGAACAGGCGTGAAGTCCGGCAACCGTTCCAGCGGAATGGTACGCCGCAACGGACACGACGGCGCGGTGAAGCTGGTGCGCGCCGCATACGAGCGGGGGATAAGGTTCTTCGACACTGCCGACAGCTACGGCACCCACGCGGTGCTGCGCGAGGCGCTCTCTCCGTTTCCGCGTTCGTCGTACGTAATCTGCACGAAGTACTGGTTCATGGGCGGCGGCATTCCCGAGGCCGACAAGTCCGACGTCGAGAGTTCCGTTGACCGTTTCCTCCGGGAGTTCAAGACGGACTACATTGACATCCTGCAGCTGCATTGCGTGTTCCAGCCCAATTGGCCGACGAGTCTCCAGATACACATGGAGGGGCTTGAGCGCTGCAAGAAGGCAGGAAAGATCCGCGCCCATGGCTGCTCGTTCCACGGCGCGAAGTCGCTTCCGCTCGCTGCCGACACGAAGTGGCTTGACGTGGCGCATGTGCAGATCAACCCGTTTGGAAGCAAGATGGGACTCAAGCCAGACGAGGCGCTTGAGCAGGTACGGAGACTGCACGCCGCCGGGAAGGGCGTGATCGGGATGAAGGTGCTTGGCGAAGGGGCTATAGCCAAGGAAGGGCGCATGGACCAGTCGATTGCCTGGGTGCTGAAGAACAATGCTGCGGATGTGCTTGACATCGGTTTTCTCGACATCGCCGAGATCGACGACATCGCCCGCCGCATCTCATGTGTGCAGAATGCGCCCTCTAGCCACTGACCTCTGAAAATGCTATAATACGCGCCATGGAAATGAAGGTCTACAATTCACTCACGCGCCGCATCGAGGCGCTCGTCCCGCTCGCGGACAACACGATCCGCCTCT
>JAFUDL010000084.1 GCA_017459225.1 Kiritimatiellia bacterium | reverse complement strand
GGCACGTCATTGATGGTGCGGCCGATCAGAAGCGGCCCCGGCTTTATGTCCGGCACCTGGCGGTCCTCTCCGACGAGCTTCCCGTCGAAATACACCTTGCGCGTTTCGCCGTCCCATATGCCGATCACTTGATGCCACGCACCATCGCCTAGGCCAGGCGTCTTGACCGTGAGGTCGCGCCAGTTCCAGTAGTTGTGCACGGCGTCAGGGCCCGCATGGCGGAAGGAGTTGCCGGCACCGCTCGTATTGCGCTCTCCGTAGCCCAACCATCCGCCCTGCGGCTTAAGTCCCTTGTCCGCACGGATCCATGCAGACACAGTATAGGGCGCCTTCCCAAGCGGCATCGCAGCCGGCAGGTTCCGCAGCTCAAGCGTGTCGGATCCGCCGAAGTAGATGCAGCCACCCGTGCGACCCGCGCTAGAGTAGGCGACGCTGCCGTCGCCCTGCTCAAGACGGGCCTTCGCCTGGCCAAAACTCTCAAGCGCCGTGGCGGCCGTGTCAAAGGGGTAGTAGAGCACGGTTCCGTCCGGAACCTTGTATTCCGCCGCCGATGCAAGCGACGTCAGAGCGCACATCAATGCGAAGGCTTTCGTTGCATGTCTCATTCCTGATTTCCTTTATTCCGAATCTGCTTTGAATCCATCCGCTTCACGTGGAGCGCCGCGCCGTATGCGGCCATCTCAGGGACGTCAAGAAACGTGCAGGGGCGTCCGAAGCGGCGCTCCACGCCCAGGCGCAGCGCCGGATTGAGGCGAAGCGCGTTGCCGATGCCAACGAGGCCCGTGCAGCCTGAAAGATCGATGTCGCCGACGAGATCGTCGACGATCGAATCCACGCAAGCGGCGATCGCCGGCTCGTCCGCACGCCGGTTGAGTTCGTCCCAGGAAAGGCCCAGCCGCTCACGGAGCGCGGCTAGCGCCTGCCCCCCCGCGTGCGAGGCGCGGCAGCGCAGCACGCCGCCGGGGTATGGACGCCGTTCACCGCCTGCGCCCTCGCCGACTACGGAAAGCTGCCCGCTCGTGCCTATGTTCACCACGGCTGCCCCTGGCGCAAGGCACTGCACGGCGTAAACGCCTGCCTGGTTGTCGCCGAGCATGGAACCTGGCCTTAGCTCGGGAAGCCAGTCCGGCGGAAACGTCTCGCCCTCCACATGCCACGAGTGAAGGAACGTTTCGTCGATTGCGCAACGCCCGGCGAGCCGGGCGATCGCATAGCCGGGAGCGGAGAGGCATTTGAATATCTTTCGCCCTTCGCGCGCCCAGCCGGACATTACGCGCCCCGCGTAGCGGCGCGCGTCGCGCCAGGTGACGAACCGCGTCACGGCATTGAGCTCGGCGTCGACGCCTACGACGCCGTGCATCTGCCCCGTCCAGCCGATAGACACTCCAGGGGCGGCACCGACTTCTGCCAGCGCCGAGCGGACGGCCGAGAGCAGCTTCGCCGGATCTTGTTCGTCCACTCCCGCTCCCAGCCCCGCGACATCGGCCGCATGAGGGCATGTGGCCGAGACCACGAGACGTTCCGCCTCATCGATGGCCACCGCGCCGACGCTGGTCGTGCCTATGTCGATTCCGTAGAACATCATAGCCTGATGTCCTCTAGCCTCTTGCCCTTGGTCTCCGGCACCACGAACAGCGCCCAGAATAGATGGAACACCATCATCATCAGGAAGAACGCAAAGATGGCCCAGGTTGGCACGAGCGCGGTGGACGGGTCGTCCGCGCGACCTGCGAAGAGCGGGAAGCAGTAGGAGACGAGCGCCGCAAAGAACCAGTGCGTGAAACCGCCCAGTGCCTGGCCCTGCGCACGGAACTTCTGCGGGAACACCTCGGCTATGAGCACCCAGATGACGGTTCCCTGCCCCACTGCGTGGGCCGCCATGAAGAGAAAGATCGACAGTACCGCCAATTTGCCCGCTCCCGTCGCGAAGCAGACGCTTGCGAGCGAGAGAGAGACCACGTAGCCTACGCCGCCGAGCACGAGTAGCGTCTTGCGTCCGAGACGGTCGATCAGCCACACGCCCGTGAATGTCGAGGCGAAGTTGAGCGCGCCGAGGCCGAACGTCGCAAGGAAGGCGGAGTCGCGGCCGAATCCCGCCAGCTCGAAGATGCGCGGCGCAAAATAGTTGATCGCGTTGCAGCCCGAGAGCTGGTTGAAGAAGGCGACGAGGAACGCGAGCATGATGGGCCGCATGTTCTTACGCGAGAAGAAGCGTTCGCTTGCTCCCGCCGCCTCGACGGTTTTCTGGGCGCCATCCTTCATCATCGCAAGCCAGCGCGGCGACTCGACGAGGAAGATGCAGAGCACTGTGAAGAGAAGCGCCGGAAACGCCTCGACGCCGAGCATCCAACGCCATGCGTTCGCACCAACGTCCTTGAGCGCGAGATTGGACGCAAGCGACACGAGCACGCCAAAGACGATGTAGAACTGGAAGAGCGCCGTCATCTTTCCGCGCGACTGTGCCGGCACGATTTCCGCTATGTAAACGGGCGCGGCGATAGTTGAGACGCCTACGCCGAGACCGCCGATGAAACGCGCCGCGATCATCGACCAGGGATCGCCGGCCAAGGCGCTCCAGACGGCGGAGACGAAGAAGAGCAGCCCTACGGAGAAGAGCGTGCGCTTGCGCCCAAGACGGTCGCTCACCGCGCCGCCGAAGATCGACCCCAGCACTGTGCCCCAGAGGGCGGACGACACAACCCACCCGTGCATAGACCCGCTGAGATTCCAAAGTTTCTGAATGTCCTGTTCCGCTCCGCAGATGACGATCGTGTCGAAGCCGAACAGAAAACCGCCCAGCGCCGCAGTGATCGCAAGGAACCAAAGTCTTGCCTTGTTCATCGCTCGTTTCCTTTCAACTTTCAGATTCCGCGGCTACTTCGCGCGAGGCTTGTCGTCGAAGTAGATCATGTCCACGTTGATGTGCCCGAAGTGCCCCTTGCGCCTGTCGACGACGACGATCTCGGCCTTGCGCCCCTTGAGGTCCTTGACGTTCCATGACGTCCAGTCGAGATGTTCGTGGTTTGTGCCCTGTGCCGTGCGCTCGACTTTGCCGTCGACCACCAGGTTGACGCAAGTCTCGCCCTTGTAGTTGCCGCCGCCGACGAGAAAGTTGATGAAGTCCTTCTCTATCGTGAAGGCGGGCGAAGTGAGAGTGCCTGTCGTGTCGTCAGGATTCTCAATCGGCAAGTCTCCCCTGAAGTATGTGTTCACTAGGCCGCGCGCGTTATAGCCATCAACAGGGTTCTGCTTTGGAAGCGTGCCTCGGGCCGGACCGTCGCCGAAGCAATCGCCCGTCGCGCGCCACGTGCCGTAGGTGCGGCCTTCGAAGTCGGCGAAGAGAACGGCGCCCTTCGGCAGCGGGAATTCCCTGAACAGGTGCGTATCCACGCGGGCGGGCCGCTTCGCCGCCTCCACGTCGAGGCCGTGGTTGCTCGTACCACCGGGCCTCAGGTAGTAGCACGCGAGCGGCGCGAAGTCGATCTTCACGTCTTTCCAGTGCCACATCTCCATCAGGAACCTGCAGGAGGTCGTGAACGGAATCGCGTCGAGCGCGCGGTTGCGGATGTTCACCACCGTGCGGCGGCAGGTGTCGGCGCGCAGCGCGCGCCCGGTGGTGATGCCGACGGGCTGGGAGAGAAATGGATGCGAGAAGATGTTGGCACTGCCCCAGGCGTAGCCGAAATGGTCCTCCGAGCCCGTGCCGACGTACGATGGCGTCTTCTCGCCGTCCACGAACACCTTCTCGTCGCCTTCGCCCCACCAGTCGGTGATCTCCTGCCAGAGGCTCATCGTCGTGCCCACGAAGAGGCCCCTGCCCTTCAGCTCGGCATAGTCGAAATCCCACGGCTCGTGCTTGTCCGCCGTGCGGGACCGGACATCGGCGTAGGCGTGCCAGCACGCGCCGAAATGCATCGAGCGCGCAGCGTCCCATGCGTACGGACCGACCTCCGCCACCGCATTTGCCAGGCGCACCTCGCGCGGACCGTAGTTGTATATCGTAATCGTGCACGTCTTCTCGAACGGCATCGACCATCGGCTCTCGAACTGGTCGGCGCCCGGGCAGGACGTGAACCAGCCGGTGAAGGCCTCGTAGACGGGCCCGCACCCGAAGAACTCGCCCGCCGGTACCCAGAGCGTACGCTCCCCGTCGAAGGAGAGCTCCAGCACGGTGGAGCGCAGATAGTTCGCGTCGTCGCCCGTCAGGGTGAATGCGAGGCGGCGGATGGCGCCGCCCGCCCTGCGCGTGACTACGCGACTGCACGCCCCTCCGGGAGTGATCGCCCCGTCGAGATCTACAACGGAATCGATCGGCTTACCGTCGCCGTTCGCGCGGCGTGCGAGCGCGCGGTTAGCGGCGTCGATCGCGGGGCGGGCGCGGTCCAGCACGGCGAACGAAAGCGACTCCACCTCCGTACCGGGAGCATAGGCGCGGGTCTCGACGTTGTAGTAGAACGCGCCACCTGTGCCGGGCTTGCGCAAGTAGGCGACCTTGCAGCTCTTCGCATAGGGAATCGGCAGATAGAGATTGTGCCCTCGCTGGAAGAGCGGCGTCCTCTTCGACACGGAATCGGAGAGCGGAGCGCCGGAGAGCACGCCCCCGCTCACGAGCGCCACGCAGTTCGTCTCGAGGAGGCATCGTCCGTCGATGTATAGGCGCAGATCGCCTTCGTGCGAACCGCCCGAGCAGGTGATCCAGAAGCGCGTGATCGCGCCTGGCCCCTTCGCGTCGAGCATCACCTCCTCCGTACGGCCACCGACTTTTTCGGTGCGCAGGAACTTGTTGTTGTCGTCGTTCGCAAACCATCCCGACTTGTCGGCCGTCGTCGTTTGGCGGTCGTAGCTCGACCAGAGACGTGCCGTGAATGCGGGGTCGGGAAAGTAGGTGTTTGCGTCGGGATCGATCATCTCCGCCAGCAGCGACTCCAGCGTTATCGGCTGCGCAAAGGCGCCTGCCTCGCAAAGAAAGAAGACTAAGATTGCAAGCTTCTTTACTAGTCTAAGTTTCTTCATGGAATGCCACCTGTATTTGACGCCCATCAGGCTTCCGTCTGTCATCGATCGTCATCCTTTCCGGAAATGTGAACAGGCTCTGCGGACAGCAAGAATTCAACCAGAACAGGCGAATGATCGGTGATGTCAAGCACTTCCTGATAGACGCCGATTTCATGGCGAAGCGGATGGATGCCCTTCGTAAAGTAGATGTGGTCGATGGAATACTCCGGTTTGTCGGTATTCGCAGAACGGATATGACCATGGTACTTTCCGTCCGCGCCGCGTACGGGATTGCCGTGGTGTGAACAGTGCGCGGATCTGATGTCCGCCTTGCTTGCGGCATTCATGAATCCTCCACTACGAAGCATCTGATGAGCAAGTGACGCCTCGTTCGAATTGAGGTCGCCGCCGAGGATTGCCGGTATCTGCGAGCCCCACTTGCGGCGGATGTCGGCAAGTATGGAAATGACGTGCCGGGCGTTGAGTTCGCGTATGGTATCGCTCTCGGCTCCGTTGCCCTGCCACCAGAAATGCGTCGCAAACGCCACGAAACGCCTCTTGCCGATTTTGTCCTCGAGAACTGCCCATGTCACGCTCTTGGAAGACTGAAGCGCTATGTGGAAGAATTCGGTTCCGCTGTCAAGGAGCATAAGCCTGTCCCGGCGGTACAGGAGCGGCTCGTGATTGATGTGAAGCGCCGTCCTTCTTCCGCTGAACGCGGCGCGGCGCAGAGCGGCCTCCTCGTCGCCGCGCACAATGCAATAGCCAGCCTTCTCAAGGTTCCGGAACATAGGACTCGCCCACCAGTTTGGCGTCACCTCCTGAAGTGACACGATGTCGGGAGCGTCCTTCAATATCGCCGCCTCCATCGCGGCCTCGCGCTCAGCGACGGGATTGCCGAAGTAGTCTCCCCAGATGTTTAGGGACAGGAACTTCAGAGAATCGGCTTGTATCGTCTGAACTGTCGTACGGCATCCCGTCCCCGCAAGCACGAAATACAAGGCTAGGATGGTCTTTACAAAGTGCTTCATGACTCATATTATAGCACACTTTCCCAACCGATTCTATCTGTTGCAATTACGCTCAGAAATCTGTGTCTGGGCTAGGGCAGGGCAGACAGAAGTCGAGTCGGGATTTGTCCACTCGAAGGGAAAAGTCCGGCACTTCTCGGGCTTCACGGGATTGATGCGGCAGAGGTTGTCCTCCGTCAGATAGGCGCACGAGCCGTCCGGACGGCTCTTGAGAATCAGGCTCTTGCGGTCTGGCGCGACTTCGGTTTCGCGTTCGATGAACTCGGCTTCATCCATTCCAAGAAACGCAGCGATGCGCGCGATCTCCGCGTCAGAGACGCGCACGATTCCGTCCTTGATGCGGCAGCACGCCCCGCACATCCGGCACTTGAAATCAGCCAATTCCATCATGCCTCGTAAAATATTCATTCGACTACCTTGCGGTACTTTATAGACAATTTTTCGCTTAGTCTCTTAGCGGACGAGAACGGCCCTGGCGAAAGGTAGATCCCCTTTTCATCCTCTCCGAGATAATAATCGCTTAACCAGCCTGGGAACGAATTCACATCAGAATTCTCGGCCAAACGGATACGCCAGACCCACTCCGCAGGCGGCTCGTTACGGTAAGGATCGTCCTTACCGCCAGTAACATTTCCATTTCGCTGTATGCTCCAGGAAGAATATCGAGACCTAAGATTACTTTTGTCTTTACCTCCGGAATCAAACCTATACCCGAATGGGACGTATGCTACGGCAGAACCTGACTCATCAAGAGTCAAGCAATACCGCCCGGGGTCATTGGCGAATGAGCAATTGAAACCATCCATGAGCCATCTGCGGGACTCCTTGTCCGCTGACCACTTGCCGGGAATCAGTTTCTGCAACTCCTCGCGCGAAATGTCTTTCTTTGCTTTCCATCCTCCGGGATTCATCTTCGAGAGCGTATACTGAAACACGATCTTCCCGTCAGACTCGGTTTTCGCATTGGCCACATCGAAATCTCTGCCTTGATACCATGACGCATGATTGTCACAGGAAGCCCAGAAATGGCCCTTCACATCGTGCAAACGGTTGATCTTGAACTCGCCGACGGCGTCTGTCGTCCCAGAGAAAGCCTTCCCGACCAGATCAAAGTGACCGTGTATCTTGGCTCCCTGCACAGGCCGTCCGTCCTCATCGACAATCCGAAGGTAGCAACCATGATACGGTTGACACAGATCGTAAGGCAGACAGACTAGGTCAACGAGCGGCGAGACAACGCACTCGTCGACGACAAAACCCGCCGCTGCAATGGGAAGCCCCACAATGCCGATGGGTATCGTCCATTCTCCGCCGCGCTTCTGCACACCCCAAACCCACACCATCAGAGGTGCTGTGTAGATGTACAAACCGGGGCCTGGGCACATCCGCGTCGTCTGAAACAGCTCGCCGCTTCGCGGCGCAAACATGCCGGTCTTGCAACCGGAGAACATTGTCGCCAGTGCGAGTGATGAGACGAGGGTGATTCTTGCAAAGGATTTCATGGGTTGCTCCTTTCAGCGGTATCGCTTTCTTCGCCCGTAATGACATTGATGTACACTTTGCCGGATCGGTCGTTGACCTGTATTATGTGTGGATTGTCTGTCTTCTCCCACAGAACATTCCTATCGACCCTATCAAAACTTTCGTCATAGATGAGCCCATCCTGATCCGACCAGATTCGCAGGCGCATTTCCATGTCATCGGCCGACAAGATTTTGCTCGTAATGTATGCCCAGCGATCTGTGCCAGGCAAGTCATATACAGCCGGCCATTGGTCGTAATTCAGCAGTGGGAAGTGTCCGAACGCCCATATTTCGCTTGAATTGCCATTCGTCCTATAGTCGAATCTGGAATAAAGGAAATATGTCGTGCCAAACAATCCACCTTCTGGATTCAGGCCCAACACAAACAGATTCAAATGCATCTTCTTGTGCACGATCTCTTGCGTCTGCCCGGATTCGCCTTCCCGTTTCGCCACGATCCTTTCACTTTCACACTCATAGCCGCACGGAATCAATATGCATCCGCCGGCAAAAAGCGCGACCATCGCCGCACAACAAAGTGCCATCATCAATTTCCTCATTGCCGTATTCCTTTTCTTTGGTTTCATGTGATGCTCCATCCATCAGCAATTGGATATTGGCTGTTTGCACATTTGCTCTTTTTCACCTTCTCTCACGCGCAAGGGACGAGACGAGAATCATTCTTGCAAAGGGTTTCATGGGGTCTGCTTCTCCTTAAACTACTGCTTCACCTTGCGGTACTTCAACGAGAGCTTCTCGCTTAAGCTATTCCTCTTGGAAAATGGCCCAGGCGAAAGGTAGAGGCCCTTCTCGTCCTCCCCAAGATAATAGTTATCGGAGTGTATCGTATTCTCAGGGCCGTCGAAAAGACGGACACGCCAAAGCCATTCTGAAGGAAGAAGCTCGTCATTCCTTCGCGCTATGGCCTCATCTGCATCGTCCTTGCCTTGAAGCCTCCACACAGAATAAACTCCGGCATCCCAATCAGAACCATGAACTCCAAAGTAAAACTCGTATCCGGATGGAACATGAGAGTCAACCTTGCCGGATGCCTCAAGCGTGAAGCAGTGCCTGTCAAGATCATTCGCATACCGGCAGTTGAACCCATGCTGAAGCCATGCCCGCGACTCATGATCCGCCGACCATTTGCCAGGGAGCAGTTTCAGCACCTCCTCCCGCGAAATGTCTTTCTTGACTTTCCATCCGCCTGGATTCGCCTTGGGCAGCACAAACTGAATCACGATTCGTCCATCAGAACCCGGCTTTATCTCTGCAGTCTTGAACTCCTTGTGGTTCCACCAACTTGCGTAGTCCGGACAAGATACCCAGCAATGGCCTTCCACGAGGAACGTTCCGTCCAGCGAAATCTCGCCTGCCACATCAGTTGTTTCCGAGAATTCTTCTGCGCCCATGCAATAGTGACCAATGTATTTGCTGAAGAATCCACGAACCTTCGCTCTGGGAACAGGCCGTCCGGATTCATCGACAACGCGAATATAGAAACTGTGCTTCGGTTGGCAGAGGTCGTATGGCAGGCAGACCAGGTCCACCAGTGGCGAGACGACGCACTCGTCAACCACAAAACCCGCCGCCGCAATGGGAACACCCACAATTCCAATGGGTATCGTCCATTCGCCGCCACGCTTCTGCATACCCCAAGCCCACACCATAATAGGCGCTGTATAGACGGACGAACCGGGGCCTGGACACATCCGCGTCGTCTGGAACAACTGTCCGGTACGTGGCGCAAACATGCCGGTCTTGCATCCTGTGAGCGCCGTCACGAGCGCGATGGATGAGACGAGGATTGCCTTTGTCAGTTTCTTCATAGGTCATCTACTCCTTTCTCTTGCCGCCGCAGGGCGCGTTTCGCCCGTCGTTCACCCGTGTCGTCGTCAATTTCTGAGATTCAAACGATTTTTCAACTTCCTCAAACATCAACCCAACATAAACGTCTCCATCAAGGTCCATCAACCTGCTGCGATGATACAGCCGCGGACCTTTCTCACCGCGTCGATCCTCAATGACAACAACACCTGCGGACAAATAGACTTTCAACTGCCGGAGATCGACAATTACGGCATACGGCATCTTATCCGGCTTGCTGAAACCTTCGGGAAGGCCCTCGCAAAGACGCTCATGAATATGCGCAAACCAATCCTCGACCATCTTTTTGCAGCGAGAATCCCAAAGTCTCATTTCTTTCAAAGAAAACGTAACGGGCTTTTCGTATCGCGGGGAAGTGTAGGATACCTCGCCGTTAGAAATCTCTTCACCGTCCAATTGAAACGGCTGCACGCTTACAGGATGAGGCGTGTAAGTCGGAGTCAAAAAGAAGTTCCCTGCAAAGTCTGGACTTTTCTTGATTAGTACGCAAGTGCCCGTCTTGATTGTGGCGAGTATTCTAACACCACTTTCTCTCCCGTCGTCCGCCATCCTCCATTCCGATGATGACCGCGAATCTTCCAAGCCAATTAACTTTCTATCTGCAGAGAAAAATTCATCAAAGCTAATGTGGGGCGCAAAAACGCGAACACTGTATTGCCCCGGCTTATCGAGAACTATGTCTTCAGCAGCTGAACCTTCCATGGACAGGGTCAATTTTCCCCTTTCAACTTCAACCATGAGATTGCGGTCATGCTCTCCGCCAACAGCGTATTGATACACTTTCCCCACCCACTTCAAATGAGCGTATTCCTCCTGTTCTATCGTCAAGTAGCCGTCCTCATGCAGATACATGCTTGCCGGGAGGTTGTATGGCAGAAACAGCGCATCGTTTACCAAAGCAACGCCACACTCCAACGCGGCAATAGGTGTAAAACATAAATACCCTAAAGTCACATCATACCATTTCGCATCAGGCGAGAAACTAATTATGCCAACAGAATCCGGTTCGTGCGACGTGGCAACTGCATCCTTGACGAGTCTTTGCACCGTTGGAAATGGAAGCGGGTTGACCTCCGACGAGAAATTGTTTAATTGCGCCGGTATGTTCATACAGCCCGCGAACAATATCATCACGGACATAAGCGCGAGGGATGAGACTAGGATCGCTCGTGCAAAGAGTTTCATGGGGCGTTCCTTTCGGTTTGCGTTTCTTTGACAGGATTGGCACTGGCCGGCGGCGGGAGTGGCTCGCGCGGGCCGAGAAACTTGGGACTGCGGCGAAGAATCACATCGAGGACTGCGGCAATCTTCGCAAGCTGTTCGCGGATTGTCGTCTTGATCGAATAGCGTCCGTTGACGTCCTTCGCCGCGTAGCCGTAGGCGTCGCATCCGAACCCGCGCGCCGTGAAGACCGCGCGTCGGACGTGGTCGGGCTGCGAGACGATGATGAACGAGTCGAGCCCGAACACCTTCTTCGCCCGCACGACCGTGTCGAGCGTGCGGAAACCGGCGTAGTCGCAGACGATGCGGTCGGCGGGCACTCCGGCATTTATAAGCGACTCCTTCATGTCGGACGGTTCGTCATAGCCCTTCACATGGTTGTCGCCGCTCACAATGAGGCAATCCACCTTGCCGGCCTTGTAAAGCTCCGCCGCCGCGTCGATGCGCCGCGAGAAGTAGAGGTTGTTGAGTCCGTTCGGGAGCGTCCTCACGCACCCCATCACGACCGCCGCGCGCTGACGCGGTAAGGCATCTATGCTCGCACTGTCGAACACGCGCCCAGACGATACCGCATAGACGGCAATCGCCGAGCCACCCCATGCGAGCAGCACCACCGCCGCGCCTATCGCCGCAAACTTAAGGATTCTCATTCTCCGCTTTTTCATACCATCGCATCCTCAATACGGCACCAGCATCGCGTGAATCCGCGCCGGAATCTTGTTGCCGCCTGTGGCGAGAATGGCCTTTGCCAGTTTCTTCATCTTTCATCTACTCCTTTCACTTGCCGCCATAGGACGAGCCCCTTCCGTTGTCTGGTCCTATATCAAAATCGCCAATTCACCAGCGGCAGAATCAAACTGCCATCTATATAGTTCATAATCCCGATCTGCACACCGCGCCAGTCGGCCTTGGCATGGTTGTAAACGCCAATCTGCATGCCACCGCCATAGTCGGAGAGATTCACCGTGCCAATCTGAACTCCTGCAAGCTTTCTGGCTAAGTTCAGAACCGGCGAGACCTGGAGTCCGTAAAGCTCATACGTTCCATTGCACCCAATCCCAGCCTGACAGCCATATATCTTTTCCGCGCCACCCGTGAATACACTCGCCTGCAATCCGTAAACAGGGCAGTTCTCGCCGCTCAACAGGCACAGCGACAGACCCGCGACATTATCGCACTGGAAAGGAGGCATCGGTCTCGCCATCGTCATACAGATTGAGACCGGGAACCAATCGGCAGACCTGCTGGCCGCCGCATCTTGCGGAACTGCCACAACCAGCACCGCGCACAAAAGCACCATCATCCGTTTTTTCATCTTGTCGATCCTTTCTTTGCGTCCTTTGCGTTTTTTGCGGCTAAAACTCATTGGAACTAGTCATTGGAATTGGCAACATTTCCTTCTTTGCAGCGAATCTACGCCTTGATGTACTTCGTTCCGCGGCCGCCGCCAAGGCGGCGTATGAGCCCCCCGTGCACCATCGCGCCAAGAACCGCCTCGACGGTCGTAGGACTCACATCAGGAAGCATCGCGCAGATGTCGGACTTGCCAAGCGGCGTAAAGGAGTTCAGCACCGTTGCCTCTATGCGCTTTTTCTTCGACACCTTTGCCGCGGCAACCGATCCGAAACGTCTGTCGAGTTCGTTGTAGCACTCGTAAAGCGTTGAAAGGAAATTCAGCATGAACGGAAAGTATCTCGGGCGCGATTCGTTCCATCCTGCGGACGACTCCTTCAACGCCTCGTAGTATTCGGCTTTGTGCGCGTTGACGACCGCCTCGAACGACATGTATCTGCCAGCATCGAATCCGTTGCGGTAGAGGAGCAGCAACGTCAGCAGACGACTCAGGCGTCCATTGCCGTCCCTAAAAGGATGCACGCAGAGGAAGTCGAGAATCACGCAGGGAATAAGCAGCAGTTTGTTCACCGCCGCATCGTCCCTCGCCTCCATATACGCGAGAACGAGCTGGCGCATGGCCTCAGGGGTATCCGCCGCGCTCGTCGGCTGGAAGCGGACGACTCGCCGTCCGTCCGGCATCCGTTCGGCGATTACGTTGTCGTCCGTCTTGTATGCGCCGTTCGCACCAGAATCGGCCAGTCGCATCATCTGCGCATGAAGGTTCCGTATGTCGCTTTCGCGGAAGTCATGCGCGGCAAAATTGACGTGTATCTCGTTCAGCGCATCGCGGTACCCGGCGATCTCGGCTTCCGTGTGGTTGAGCGGTGCACTGCCTCCACCGACGATGGCGCGGATTCGATGATCCGTCGTGACGATGCCCTCGATTGCGTTGGAAGCCTTTACCGACTCAATTCGCGCAATTGACTCCAACTGCCGGAATGCCGCAGCATTCTCATTTCGACGCATGGAGGTCATCACTTTCAGCGTTGAAATGTTAGCGGCATAAGTGACCAGTTGCGCGGGCAACAGATCATCCTTGAGAAACGAATAGTCGAATATATGCATACGCAAACCTTCTATTGGCTTTCATCTGCACATATACTACCATTTTATATGCAGTTCAGCAACCACAATCTGCACATATTTTCGCAGACCATGTGCAGAATCTTTCGGGGACAGACCCCATCGAATTTCATGGGTGTTTTCCTTTCGTTGCCGTTGCCGACAGTTTGCCCAAGATTCGTTCCGCCGTAGCGTGACCCTGCTCCGCCGCCTTGCGAAGCCAGGATAGCCCCAGAGATTTTGACTTCCGCACGCCTTCTCCGTCCCAGTAGCATTCCCACAAATTGAACATGGCCTTTTCATCGCCGCGCCTTGCCGCTTTTCGGAACCAAGCGACAGCCTCCTTCGCATTCCCCTCGCATCCAATCCCATTGATCAGACACACACCAAGATTGCACTGCGCCTTGACAACGCCAAGTTCCGCCGCGCGCTTGTACCAATAAACAGCTTTCTCGTCGGACTGCCTTACCCCCTCGCCACGATCATAGCAAACACCAAGATTGTAGAACGCGAGTGCATCATCCATTCTCGCTCCTTTCCTATATAGCTTGACCGCTTCGCGGCAATCCCGCACTACGCCTTTCCCGTAATGGTAGCAATGCCCAAGGTTAACCCATGCCTCGGGTATTCCGTGTTCAGCCGCCTTGCGATACCATTCAACAGCCTTGCGGAAACTACGCCGGACAAGATTCCCGTCTTCGTAGACAAAGCCCATTTCGTACTCGGCATCGGGCAAGCCGTTTCGCGCCGCCTTGCGGAGCCATTTTATACACTCCACATTTTCACCACGATCTCTGCAGTCGAAATATAGTTGATACTGCGCATCAGCATCATCATGGCCTGCAATGTTTCTGCCTTTAATCTCCATCCTTCATCTACTCCTTTCGCTTGCCGCCAAAGGGCGGGCTATCGTCTTGCAAATAAAGCGCCACTTGCGGTTTTGGTCGCGCTTGGACGCGTAGGCGATGCCGATGCGCGGGGCGGAGGTGAACTTGACGCGCGCGCCGTCGCTTTCAAGCCAGAGGCGATTGGAGTGAACGAGGTCTTCGCGGTTGAGCGAACGGTCGATCTGGAGAAACTTCGTCAACCGTCCGGGACCTTCCGCGCCTTCCACGCCGCGAATGAGCACGGCCTCGGGACGCCCCTCCGCACCTGTCACGACATTCAGCATTTCATGCATACCGTAGCAAAGATAGATGTAGGCGCAGCCACCTGGCGCATACATCACGTCAGTCCGCGCCGTCCGCCCCTTGTGCGCATTGCAGGCGGTGTCCTCCTCGCCGCAGTACGCCTCCGTCTCGGTGATGCGCCGCCGAACGACCGTGCCGTCGTCCAGACGACGGCACAGCCACGCACCGACAAGCGCCTTGGCACCTGTCACCGCGTCAACCGCATAATCGTCTGCTCCAAGCCTTCGCATCATTTCTCCTGCGGGCAATCCTTGCTCCACGGAAGTCTCGTCGTCATCCATGTCGCCGTAGGACCGTCTTCGCCGCCGATAATGCCGATGGATTCCGCACTCTTCTTTTCGCCATCACATCCCGACAGCGCGACCAGCGCCGCGCATCCAAGCACCACCATCAGTTTTTTCATCTTGCAATCCTTTCTTTGCGTCCTTTGCGTTCTTTGCGGTTCAACCGCATTGAAACTGGTCATTGGCATTGGCACCATTTCCACATTGGCAACATTCCCCGGCGATTCATGCAAGCAGCCACTTCCACGCCGGCACGATGCGAATGCCGTCCGACTCGCCTTCTTCATCCCACGTCACTATCGCGCAGTCGCGTATTCCCGTCTTGTCGCGGGCGAGCTTCAGCGCATTCATCTCACGGTCAAACGTCGCGGCATCGGACATCGCGTATGAAACCTGGACCAGGCTCTCCTTGTGCGACACTTTGTCGTGAACATGAAAATCGACCTCGGTTCCGTCGCCGTTGACGAGATAGGAAATCCTCCCCGCTTTGCGCCGCAGCGCCATGAAAACCACGTTTTCCAGCATCCATCCCCGTTCGGCGTCGTTCTTCACGCACATCGCGCGAATAAGCCCGGGGTCAACTAGATAATATTTGTCAGGGTTCACGCGCTTCACCGCAAGCGAATCGGAACGAACCGAAACGGGATAGGCAAGATAGGCATCCTTGAACCAGTCGAGATAATCGGCGATGCTCTCGCGGTTCGCGGGCAGGGAAAGATTCTTCAGAACCCCGGAGATGCTTCTCGTAGATGCCTTGCGGGCATAGTTGTGGAACAGATACTCCAACGTGTACTTGAGCGCCTGTACGCTCGGCACGGCATGACGCTCGATGATGTCCCTGTAGAGAACGGCATCGACATATCCCTGGAGCATTGACGCGCGCATCCCGTCGGAAACATCCTGCACGTCGGGGAAACCGCCGCGTTCCATGTAGTCCGACATTGCCCTGCGAAGCACCCCCTTCTCCCGCGCCGTGAATCCCGCACGGGGAATCTTCTTGAATACCCCGTTGAAACGCAGATATTCCGGAAAGGAAAGCGGGAATACTTCAATTGGAAGCGAACGGCCGCGCATCTGCGTGGCAATCTCCTCCGAAAGCAGTTTTGAAGACGACCCGGTAAGGCACAGCTGGACGTTCGGAGAATCCACAAGGCGCCGTGCGTAGGATTCCCATCCCTTGACGTTCTGGAGTTCGTCAAGGAAATACCACGTCTTTCCGTCCGCGAACTCAGGATACAGCTCGGCATGGACTTCCCCAATCAGACGCAGCTCGTCCATCGTCATCCCAGACAGCCGCTCGTCCTCGAAGTTGACATGCACGATGCGTCCCAACGGAATCCCATCGTCCACAAGGCGCTTCATGCGTCCATAGGTCAGGAATGTCTTGCCGGTCCGGCGCATGCCCTTGACAACCGTCGCGGCCCGCAGTTTCTCGGCATATTCCACATCTCGCGCCACGACCCCGTCGGGAATCCCGTCGTGGTAGAACTCGCGCATGACGGACATCAGCTCTTCTCTCATCGCAATTTCTCCTTCTCCTCCGTTTGGCGAGCATTATACCACACCCCACCCACATTTGGCAAGTGTGACTTGCCAATATATTATTTCTCTGGCAAGTTCAAACAGCCAAACTCCATTTCAGTTCCACTCCTACTGCAACATCATCGCCGCACCCACCGCCGCGAACGCGAGGGATGTGACGAGAATTGCCTTTGTCAGTTTCTTCATCTTGTCGATCCTTTCTTTGCGCCCTTTGCGTTCTTTGCGGCTAAACCTCATTGGAACCGATCATTGGCATTGGCAACATTGCATCTTCCTCTTGTCGTCAGAAATACTCGTGAACGGCGAATTCCGCCTGTTCAATGAAGATGCGCTTGAACGCCGAAAGGTTGTTCTGCTCGTAGAAGAGCAGAAGCGCCGCGCGGTAGTCGTTCGCGTCAACCGGGCGGAATGTGAACGGACAATGTCCGTGGGCGAGCAGCAGGGCATTCGACACAAGGCGGCTCGTCCGCTTGTTGCCGTCCTCGAACGGCTGAATGTAGGAGATGAGCAGTAAGGCCAGCAGCGCCTTTTCATAAGGATCGGTCTTGCCGTTGATCAACGCGCACATGTCATCGACGGCTTCCCGTATCTGCGATTCAACATCCAACGTCTGATACTTCGTGCCCGTGATCCTCACGCGGCGATAGCGCAACGATGGCTCAACGCCCATGTTGACGGCTGGACATCCGATGGTATTGAAGATACTCAAGAATCTCATCAATCAACTGCATGTCAATCCTCCTTGCGGCTCAAAACGACTCTATTATACCCAATCTGCGGCTCATCGTGAGCCGTAGATTGGGCGTTTTCGAAAGGAAATGAGCCGCAAACATCTTGTCTGCAACATCCCTGCACCTCAAAAGGTGACATTTACGCCCTTTGCTGCCAAACATCAATACAACCCATTGTTGTCTTCTCCTTGTCTCATGCACAGCAACATGCTCAAGGGCAAGTCAGGAATCTGCCGTCATGATTGATGGACCCAACAAGCATGTACTGGTATCCGTCTTCGCTTGCAGGAATGCATACATCAGATTCAATCTGCGTCCCGTTCTCGCTTGCCGCCGTCAAGTTCGCATGGTTTCCGTTCATACCGAACGATGATATATCAATAGTTCCTGGCGGGATACGCAAAAGGAATCCGCCGACAATCATCTCGACCTTTTCACTGTTTGCATCGATTCTGTATTCATTGTCAAACATATCCGACATCCTCCCGTTCTTGGAAACGAAATGAAGTCGATACACTCCAGGTGCGCCGACATATACGAAACACGTCTCGAACTCCCCTGCACGGACCAGTCCGAAATGCTTGCCTGAAACTGTCGCAATGCGCCATTGCCTGCTCCATCTGTTCTTGTTGTCGCGCCATTCCAGCGTGAACGGCAGATTTGCGGCGCCGGCATCCACCGCAGTCCATTTCGGTTCGATTATGACGGCATACGGATCTTTACAGTCGCCGGACTTCTCGAATTCGCCGCGCGGATGTATTAAACCGAGGTATTTGCGACGCGAAAGCGAATCGCCCACCGGCGTCAACTTGCCTTCGACGTTTTTGCGTTCATCGTCCGCCGTCTTGATGTCGATGGAATCTCCACCCCCTCCGACAACCGCAAGCGTACCGTCCGGAATGCGAATCCAGAATCTATCGCCTGTCATCATTTCCACCGTCTCGTTCGTCACGTTGACGCGATAATCGTTGCTGATGAAACTGTGCTTGAGGCCGTCCACAAGATAGTATTCCCCCGTCGGAAGACTGTACACCGCGAACGGCCCCGCGCCGCCCGTATCAATGAAAACGCCTATGCGCTTGCCGGACTTGAATACAATCGTCTTGTCGTACTCGGCGAGGAACGGATGGGCGTTGACGTATTCGACCGAAAACGCCGTCTTGCCGTCCTCGCCCGGTACGTCTGCCAAGCGAGGCTTTTCTTTCCCCTTCTCCCAATTTTCCGCAGCGGACCAAAAGTTGAGCGCCATTGCAAAGCCGAAGCTCACGGCGAGCAGACACGCGCCTACGCCGCCCGAAACGAACATGATCGCCGATTTCTTCCATTGCCGCTTCGCCAAAGTCACGAGAAACACCAGAACATACCAGAGGGACGTCCCAGCGAAAACCACCGTCGCGGCAACGCCCACTGCCACACCAGCCTTACCCCAAAAGGACGAACTGACTATGGCTACGAGGAACAGAACCGCAGCGCATCCCCAGACGAGGAACGACCCCAAACCTGTCCTCGACAGAAACTCGCGTATCCGATTCATATCCATATTAGCTTCCTTTCTTTGCGTCCTTTGCGGCTGATTTTCATTGAAACTGGTCATTGGCATTGGCCGCATTCTGCGCCGCCGCAGGTTTTCGTTCAGCCCGCGTGCGCCGCAAGAACATCGCCCTTACAGGCACGCAATCATGTAAAACAGCATATCACATTCTGACTTTTTGCGCAACGCCCAATTTACACGTTTTGACGTTTTAGCAAAATACCAGTTCACACGATTTGACATTTAGGGTTCAAGAAACTTCTTTCGGAGGACATTTCACCACGCACTTTCGCATTTGGCAACGACGGCGGCGGGAGTGTTTCGCAACGCAACAATGGCAATACCTGCAAACAGAAACGGCAGCTTTTCATTAGGATGTGGCGACGACAATTCCGCTCTTGAAAACGGCTGACGTCCGGGAGTAGCAGCGGACGCGGACAAACCTCATTTTTACTCGACCTCATCTATGCAAGGGGGAGGTCCGATTCGCGCAAAGTCTTTTCGTCGTGCAGTGCGATTGCAGGGCTGTCCATCCGAATGCCCTTCGCACAGACAAGTCTGCATACTGCATAGTCGCGACGGCGAGAATCATAGTCGCCTACCCAGGAGGCGTCGCCACTGTATCGCCGCATTCCGATCCGCCACGGTTTAGGCGTGAGCCGTGCGCGGTAGCATTGTTGGCTGGCGCAGAGGCTCACGTAGAGTCTGTCGGCATCGAAGATGCGCATCAGCTCCTGTGCGCGCTGTCCACCGGGCTTCAGGTTGCGGCCTTCGACTGCCAACCGAAAGCCTGCCGCCGTCTTGTAGAGGCGAAAACCGAGATCGGCGTTTCCCGACCGAGAGAGTAGCGCCTCCATCCTAGCCTTCAGTACATCCTCCGCCGTTCGCGCGCCGCCCCAAAAACCACGCAACAGCTCGCCAAATGTGCGACGCACATGGTCGATGTCAATGAAGCAGGTGTCTTCGCTGTTCAGAACCTCCGCGCCGTACCGGTTGCGGGTAACCACGTTGAACGAGTCCTGCTCATGGACAACCGGCTCGCATATCGGCCGAGCGTATTCGCCATCCTCGAACCAACCGTGAAGTTCGCGCAGACGGCGGCGATGTTCGGCGATATCCTCTTCGCTGTATCTGCCGCCGCGCATCTCCCATTCGGCGAGCTCTGCGAATATCGCCTCTAGCCGATCCTTGGCATCAGACTCGGAAACGTTCGATCCGACGACAACGCGGAAATTGCACTCGAACGACTCTCCAGATGCGCCCATGCAGCGCAGCGGACGCGTCTCCTCTAACCAATACTTCAATAATTTCATAAACGCCACTCCTTTCACCGAGTCATTTTGACATTGTCAACTCGAACGGGAACGTCTGGCACTTGAAATCATTCGGTTTCATTTCCTTGCGTCCTTTGCAAGGCCAATCACTTGGTCGATATGGAGTGGACGTAGATGTCCGTCGGATGTTCCCCGCCGAAGACGGTGTGCGCGACGTTGCACAGCCATGCGAGGTGGAATCCCTCCTGTCCCGCCGCCTTGACCCTGTAGGTCGCGCCGTACCTGTCGTGCTCCACGAGATGGAGATGGAGCTTCCATTCGGCCGGATTCGCTATGTCCGACGAGATGACGGCATTGACTTCGTCGCTTCCGCCCGAAATCTCGTCCAGAAGCGTGTCCGCCCCTGCGACCATCTGGTTTTCTGCACGCGTGTGCTGCGGCACGTCCGCAAACCACTCCGCGCCGACGCGGTAGAACCGCAGGCTGCGCATCTCGGTGGACGTATCGACGCCCTGCGTGCGGGTGCGCAGGAAGAAACACAGCACAATCGCCAGAACGACCAGCGTTCCCGCGACAGACCAAAAGCCAATTCTTACGGCCGAACCAATGACGTTTTTCATGCGCAACATTTTACCACATAATCTCCGCTTTGCGCAATAGCCGGCAAACGACGGTAGAAAATTCTCCTTTCACCGAGTCCTTTTGACATTGTCAACATTTCTGCTTTACAACGGAACCACGCCTCCCTCGGCGAGACCGGGACAGACGGATGTCGAGTCGGGATTTGTCCACTCGAACGGGAACGTCCGGCACTTGTCGGGTTTAACGGGATTGATGCGGCAGCACGCCCCGCACATCCGGCACTTGAATTCATCCATTCCCATCACGCTTCATCCGATCATTTGAACAATGATTTTACATCATCATGCCGGATTGGATCATATACTGACTTTTCGTCGCGGTTGCATATTATGATGAATACTTTTGCCGACGCATCTGTCTTATCTGCAATCTCCATGATGAGCGCCCCCTTGCGCGTACCATCCTTCTCGTAGAACGATGCGTAGTCAAGAAGATACGCCGTCGCATCCGGGATCTTCTCACGCATCGTCTGCGCCGCCATGTCGCGCAGGGCTTCGATGGATTCTGGCCCAGCCAGATTGACTATCGTCCCGCCCTTTTCAGTGGCGACGTAAAGCGTCGGCAGGAAAGTTCCGTCTTCAACGACAGTCGGTACGTCGGCTTCCTTTGCCGCGGCGAAAAGCCGTGCGCAATGCGACGAAAGAGCCGTTTCATTTGTTTCATTCGTCATTGCATCCTCCTTGGTTTGTTTGCTCGCATTAGTTGTTCGATCACACCCTACCGCCATGAGCACCGCCGCGCATCTTAACGCAATTATCATTTTCTTCATCTTCGCTTACCTTTCCTTGCGCACTTTGCGGAACCTGACGCTTCCCTTGATACCTTCAAGAAGATTTCCGACAACTCTCGCCAAATCTCTTGGGGCGGACATACAAGCCCGCCCCAGCACTGACGTGCCGAGCAGATAATGAAGCCTGATGTAAGCCCATCATTGATTCGCATCCTGATGGTCACCGTATCGCCATTTTGCAAAACACAATCCAATTCGCGAAAATGAAATGGATAATCTTCGCCGTAAGAAAGCCTCCATCCGCTGTTACCCCGCGCCGATGCGAGCAACTGTAGGACCTTGTTGCCAACGCTCTTTTCCACCTTATGCAGACAGACGCAACTACCACGGCAGACGTCATTTGTGCGAACGAACAAGTTCCATCCCATACAGATCGTCCTTGAAGATTTCCTCGCACTTCCCCAGAATGCCGTCGACATAAGGAGAAATCCCGATCTCGACGCCTTCGTCTTCAGCACGCCTTAACTCCAAGAGGAGCCCAAGCCTACTCAAAGTCCACCTTGCGACTTCCCATGGGATCGCGGGATCGAGATGCGTAGGCGGATATTGACCAAAGTCTCTAAACCTGTATTCATAGTCGCGCAAAATCAGAACCGAATACGCCGCCAGAAGCACATCGGGATTTTTCGAAGCCAGAATACGGCATGCTGATTTAACGTCGTCAGGAATCTGCCCACACTGCATCGGAATGGACAGCGTCTCGTCTTTCACGAAAGCGTCCGGACTACGGCACCAACGCCTAACAATATCCTCCGCATTCGTCGCATTCAACGTTTTAGCAGCCTGCACGTCTTTGCGCGCTGAAGGTCCTCC
>JAFUDL010000083.1 GCA_017459225.1 Kiritimatiellia bacterium | reverse complement strand
GCGGACTTCTTCTCGCCGTCAATCGCCTTGGCTGCAGCATTTGCGGCATCCATAAGCGAGCGCGAGGAACGGGAAGGATCGTAACGTTTCACGGCATCGGCCATACGCTCCACGCGCTCCTTCTCCATGTCGTCCTTGGCTGCGGCCTTGAGCGCATCGAAGTCCTTGGCGGCACCTTCCTTGTCGCCGAGCAAGGCCTTGCAGCGCGCGGCACCGAGCTTTGCGTCGAGAATCATGTACGAGTTCGTGCTGGAGGCGGCAAATTCTGCGAAGGCCGTCTGCGCTTCCTTATACTTGGAGAGTCCCTCGAGAGCATGGGCGCGGCCCACAGCGGCGATGTCGCCGAATGCGGGATTCGAGGACGCCTTTGCCACAAGTTTGTCGTACACGTCAAGAGCGTCCTGATAGCGTTCCGCATCGTAGTACGCCTTGGCGAGACGCATACGCAGCGCAGGACCGGCCTTCGTACTGCCATAGCTCGAGACTGCCGTCTCAAGCTCTTCCACCGTGAATGCGTTCACAAGCGCCTGATTGGCGGCGGCGTTGCGGGCACGCAGGAAACTTCTTCCGCCGTAGAAGCCCAGCACCACCACTGCGGCTACCACGAGCATCAACAGCGTGGACTTTCCTTCCTTCACCCACCAGTCCCACACGGGGAGCAGTTCGGGGGCCGCCTTGATGAAGGCGGGCAGGTTCTCTTCGGTGTTCTTTTTTTCTTCACTCATGGTCTTCACCTTGTTCTTTTGACATTTTTCGGGACACCTTGTCCCACATGTCTAGCACCCTTTCATCTCGTCCCTCGGCGCGCGCGACAATTCTGTTGAAGTCGAGCGCGTCCGGGAAATCCCTGTTGTACGCGAAGCGTCTGCGTCCGCGCTGCGGCGGCTGCGAAAGACGCTTCACCGAATCAAGCATAAGTACTGCCGTAAAGTACGTGGACTTCGGCATCTTGAGGGCCCTGGACATCGTGCCCATCACATCGCGGGCCTTTCCGGGGTTGGCCTTCGCCATCGCCGCGTACAGCACGGCCGCGCGAAGTCCGTTCGACACATCCCACCCCTGCTTCTTCATCGCCACCTCGTAGCGGTCGAGTATCGCAAGGTAGTTCCACGTAGCCGATTTGGCGCCACCGTCGCTTGTGATGAACTCTGCAAGCTCCGGCAGCAGGTCGCCCATCAATCCGAACTTCCACATCATCCTGAACGCCTTCGCGCTCGTTCCATATGTGAAGAGGCGGAACACCTCCTCGCACAGGCGCGGAATGGATGCAGTGGTTATGCACGAATGCAGCTTGCGGATTGCGCGGTCCGTACCGCGCTCGATCTTGAAGTCGAGACGCGCGGCGAACTTGATCGCGCGCATCATGCGCACGGGATCCTCGCGGAAGCGGATCATTGGATCGCCGATTGAGCGGATGATGCCCTTCTTGAGGTCCTTGAGCCCGCCCACCCAGTCAATCACGGAAAAAGTCTTGATGTCGTAGAAGAGGCCGTTCACCGTGAAGTCGCGGCGGTAGGCGTCAGTCTCGGGCGTGCCGAAGGTGTTGTCCTCCATCGGACCCTCGGCGGCGTGCTCGATGATCTCGCCGACCGTCTGCGAATTCTGGCGGAACGTGGCCGTCTCGATGACCTTGTCGCCAAAGCGCACATGAGCGAGGCGGAAGCGGCGGCCGATGAGGAAGCAGTTGCGAAACGCCTTGCGCACCTCGTTCGGCGTTGCGTTGGTGCCTACGTCGAAGTCCTTTGGTTGACGCCCCAGCAGCAGGTCGCGCACACCGCCGCCGACTAGGTACGCAGTGTAGCCAAGACTTGAGAGACGATAGAGAACCTTAAGTGCGTCGGGGTCGATGTTCTTGCGGGAAATACAGTGCTGGGCGCGCTCGCAAATGACGGGCGCGCTCTTTTTCGCAATCTTTCTACCTAAAAATCCAAACATCAAGGTATATAGTATGCCAAAAAAAGGGCGCGGAATCAAGTGTTCAACGGAATTAAATTACGTTTTCTGACTTGCCGTCAGCCAAAGCGACTCACGAATTCGTCTTCGGAGATGATTGGCACTCCGAGCGACTTCGCCTTCGTGTTCTTGCTCGAAGAGGACGTGACGTCGTTGTTGATGAGAAAATTCGTCTTGGACGACACGCTTCCCGCCACCTTGCCGCCCTGCGACTCCACGTACGCCTTCAGCGCGTCGCGGTTCGCGTAGTGGTGCACGTCGCCCGTCACCACGAACACGAGCCCCTTGCACTTGCCGCCCTCCGCGGCCTTGAATTCCTCAAGCGTCACCTGGGAGAGAACATCCTCCACCACCGCCATGTTCTCCGCATCGGCGCACCACTTCACGAACGCGGCCGACTTTCCCGGCCCTATGCCATCTATCTCCGCGAACACATTCTCGCCCGGCGAGAACAGATCCGCCTGACACGCCGCCTCGCGCGCCTTCGCAAACAGCTCCTTCACCCCGTACGCTCCAAGAAGGCGCTTCGCCACGTCGATGCCGCAGAGCGGAATCGACAGCGCCACAAGGAACTGGGGTGCGCCACGTGTACGCGCCGCCTCGATAGCACTGGCGATCTTCTCGGCGCTCCTCTCGCCGAAGCCCTCCATGGCGGCGATTTCACGCCGATGCTCGCCAAGGCGGTATATGTCGCCGAACGTGCGCACCCAGCCGCGGTTCACGAACTTCTCAAGCGTCTCGCCCGCAAGCCCGTCGATGTCCATGCCGTCCTTGGAGACGAAGCGCATGAACTTGCGAAGTTCGCGCGCCGCGCACTTGGGGTTCGTGCACTGCAGCTTCTTCGTGCCGCCGTCAGCGCCGTCCACCACCGTCGCGGCGCCGCACACCGGGCATTCACACGGCACCTCGAACTTCCCCACCCTCTTCGTCACCTTCACCACCTTGGGAATGATCTTGTTCGCCTTGATCACCTCAATTTCGGTGCCCTTCCCGCCTATTCCAAGCCTCACGCACTCGGAGATGTTGCACAGCGAGGCGCGTTTCACCACGGTGCCCTCGAGCTGCACAGGACGAAACACCGCCACTGGCGATATTGACGCCACCGCGCAGGACCACTCGATGCGCTCCAACTCCGTCGCCGCCGTCTCGTCCTGCCACTTGAACGCAAGCCCCGCACGCGTCGCGTGGTGCCCCGTCACGCTTCCCGTTCGCGCATACGCCACATCGTCGTAGCATACCACAAGTCCGTCCACCGGATACGGATTCGCCTTCGATATAACTTTCTCCGTCCAGCGGTCGATGGCGTTCTGTATGCCCGCCTCGGATGGCTCGCGCACAAGCTCGCGCTCCACCGCGGAAAGACCGATCTTCTCAAGGTAGTCCATGCATTCGCCCCATGAGGCGAACGGTCTGTCCGCATGCACGAGCGTGAACGGAATCCAGCGCAGACGGCGCTGCTTGAGCTCTTCAACGTCCTTGAGCGTCAGCGAGCCGCTCGCGAGGTTGCGCGGGTTCGCATAGTCTTCGCTGCTTTGCGCGCAGAACGACTCGAAGTCGGCATACGATATCACCGCCTCGCCGCGCACCACAAGATGTCCCTTGCACGCCACTTTGCGCGGAATTCCGCCGATGCCGGACGCGAGATGTGTGATGTTGGTGCCGATGTGGCCATCGCCTCGCGTGACCACCTTCGCGAGGCGTCCGTTCTCGTAGGTGACAACAAGCGTTAGTCCGTCGAGCTTCCACGAAATCCATATTGGACGCCCCTCGGACCATTTTGCCACTTCCGCCACCTTCTTCGTCTTGGCTAGCGATAGCGCCGCGTATTCGTGGGCCTCCTTCTGTCCAGCGACGTCGTCGGCCGAGACGCGGTGGGTTGGCGAATCGTCCAGCACCACGCCGGTCTCATCCTCGACAGCCTTGAGCCTGTCGAACAGAGCGTCCCATTCGAAGTCGCTCATCAGCTCTCCGCGTCCATTGTAGTACGCGTCTGCCGCTTCGTTGAGCCGCGCAATCATTGCGCGCATCTGATCTATTTTTTCGTTCATGTCGAGACCTTTACTTTACTGGGACGGTTCCCGGCATTGGCAGCGCGGGCGGTGCGCCTATCAAGTGAGGCGTAAGGAAGAGCGTGAGGGGTTTCTTTTCCTTGCCGGACGGTGCGCCTATGATGGCGAACGTCATTCCGGGCGTCAATCTCAGATGGGTGTCTATTCCAATCCGCTCATCAAAGAACGGCTGCTCCATCTTGACCTGGTACTTGCCGCCGTACGGCGAAGGAAGCGTCATTCCATAGTCTTTCCACTTGGGCTCTCCCTTTACCTTCAACTCCAAATGCACATCAAGCATTCCCCTTTCGAATTCCATGGTCGCAGTGGCACTAGTCCCCACTTCCTCTGTCTCGAAATTCTGCGGCTCCACGGAGACTACCGAGCTTCCGCAGACCGAGGCGCACGGCATGGGCGGCGTAGACGAGCCGACGGAAAGCGAGGTGTCGTTTGTAGAAACAACGGGAAGTACGGCTGGCGCATTTGAACTGGGAAGAACCGTAGACGGGTTGGTCACGTCAAAGTCCTGAGGATAGCGGTATATCACCACGGACTTTGCCGTGACTTCCTGACCAGACTTTGACACAAGTGTAACTCGAGAGAACACCGACGCGTCTTTGCGTGCGAGCAGCTTGGCGAACTCGGCGGAAACATCTTCCTTCGGAATGCGTGCGTCAATTCCAGCCGCAGCAAGCGCGTCATATCCAGCCTCTACCACGCAGACGTCAAGCGCCACCATGTGCGTCAACGGATTCGCATCCTCCTCGCGCTTCTCCACGAACTTGAGAATCTCGTCCTGCGTGTTTGTGATGGTGACGATGTATACGCCGGCGAATCCATGTTCGTTGATGTTGCTCTCGTCCAATGCGACGGACGATCCCTCAGGCCATGACATACCGTACTTTGCGGTTAACCATTCCTTCCAGGCATTATTTCTTTTCTTGGAGACCTCGCGCCGCTGCCCCTCATTCTTGCCCACGACGCAATACCCAGATCCGCAGGTGTGCAGCGTGCAAGTGAATGCGGCGGGGAACGAGACGCGAAGGCTCTTCATTCCCGACTGGCCTTCCGCGCATAAGGCGAAATGCATGATGGCGGCTGCGGCCAACGCGACGATTCCTTTTCCTGTCATCTTAAGCACTCCTCTCATGTACATTAATTGTCAATGGAATTAAATGGCGCCGCGCCTATTATGTGCGGCGTTATGAAGACTGCAAGCGGTTTCTTGTCCTTGCCATGCGACGGACCGATGAAGGCGAACATCTTTTCCGGTTCAAGCTTCAGGTGCGTGTCTATTGCCAGGCGCTCGCTGAAGAACGGCTGTTCCATCTTCAGCCGACAGGATACTCCGCTCGGGAGAGGAATGTCCGCCCCGTAGTCTTTCCACTGCGGCCTGTCGTGTAAGGTCAACTGGAACCTACCGGTTTCGACAAGGCCGACCTGATCGACGAACAGATTGCAATCCGCTGTTGCGGTCAACCCCACTTCCTGTGTTTCGAAGTTCTGCGGCTCCACGACGGGAAGTCCATTGATGCACTCGTGCCCAGGGGAACCAATAGATGAGACAGACGGCTTTGTACTGACGGCAAAATTTTGCGGGTAGCGGCATTTCACATTTGAAAGCGCCGTAGACTCGCTGCCCTGCCGGGAGATGATCTGCGTTCGAGTAAAGACCGATGCGTCCTTGCGGGAGAGAAGCCTCTTGAATGTGGCGTACGCATTCTGCTGCGGAGAGGTGGCAAGGCCAGACGCCGCCAGTGCTTCGTAGCTTGCCTCGACTATGCAGATGTCAAGCGCGATCATGCTGGCGGTCTGCGCCTGCAGCTTGAAGTTCTCACGCCCTTGGACAATTTTCACAAGCACCTCCGGCGTACTTGTGATCGTCAGGTGCTCGTCATAAGTGTAGCCATGTTCGTTGATGTCGCTTTCATCGCAGGAGATGGACGATCCTTCCGGCCAGGAGATGCCATAGTAGTGGATGAATAGCTTTCTCCACATCTCGCTTCTTCTATGGCATAGATCCTTCAATATCCGCCGCCGCTCATCATCGCCGCGGCCCACCATGCAATCGCCCTCGCCGCAATTGTGCATGCGGCACATTACGGCAAAGGGGGCGTCAAAGCGCAACTTGATGGACCTCATTCCCGCCGGAATTTCTGAACCGCAAGCCATCTGCATGGCCGCCATCACCAGCAAGGCAATGACTCCCCCTGCCATTCTATTAAACATCTTATGCATGTGGGATAATATTATACCAAACATCAACTAATAGCGCAATTATCCAACTTCGAATAGGGACTGTCCGGGTGGGAATACTTTTTGACGCCTGACGTCTGAGGCTTGCAGCCCCGCCGTTCGGAATCTGCCGCAGGCAGACTTCATTTTTTTAGATCTTTACACTTGCGGACGTGCCGTGCTTGTGGTAAAATACGGGTCTATGAAACATAGTCCCCTCAAAAAGGCGGCCGCAGGCCCCCGTTCCTCCGCCGAGGTTGCGGCGGAGATGTCCACCCTTGGAGCGATGCTCCCGGGCAGCATCCGGAAGACTTTCCGGACTTACAGCACCAAGAAGCGCGGAGAGGTCCGCGTCGAGGCGCAGCCCATCTACACGACATGGGACCCCATGAAGAAGAGACAGGTCTCGCGGCACGTCCCGAAGGAGCGCTTCGAGGAGATCAGGGCCATGACCCTGAACTACGCGAGGTACCGGGAGCTGCAGAGGGAGTTCGACGCGGCGCTCGTAAGGGAGAACATGCCGGCGGCCGGCCGCGCCTCAAAAAAAAACGGTGTCGCCGAGGTCCGCCCACGCGGCAAAGCTGATGGCGCGGTTCGCCGCAGGCGAGCTCCCGCTCGGCGAGCTTGACGCCAGGCTAAAGGAGGCCGTGCAGGCCGACGGCCGCGACACGCT